>PKYU01000322.1 GCA_003132765.1 Chitinophagaceae bacterium
TGAAATGATTTTTAAATAAGTTTCCCAACTATCCTACATCAAGACACAGCCGAATCAGTAAGAGAATATTTTTTGACAATTCTCAATGTGGATACTGTTTTAGTTGTGAATTCTTGTGCAAGAGGACAGGCTGTACCTGAAAGCGACCTTGACTTTGCGATATTAGTAAACCCTGAGACGACCCCGGCCGAAATAAAAAAAATTGAAACCAATTGGCAAATTTATTCTGAAACAAAGCCGACATTTTTAAAATATAAACAGTCAAACCAATTTACTCATTTGCATCTGGACATTATTGATGGCAATTACACTCCGACAATTTTGGAAATTGACGGTGCATCGGACTTCTTTGAAATTGAAATTTGAAATCAAATCTGTTATTCAGCACCAATGGACAATGCAGGTTTATATTTCCAGGAACTGCAAAATAAATGGCTGCCATATTACAATGAGGAACTTCACTTACAACGATTAGCAATGACACGAAATGCTTGCGAATATGATTTAAACCATATTCCTTTTTTTATAAAGCGGGGTTTATACTTTCAGGCATTTGACATTTTATGTAAGGCATTTCAGGAATACTTGCAGACACTTTTTATAGCCAATAAAACGTATCCAATTGCTTACAATAAATGGATTAAAGAGCAAGTTGTAAAATGGTTGAACAACCCTGACTTGTATCCAAAACTTTCGCCAATTCTATCAGTAAGTAATATAGAAAGTAACGAGATTAATAGCAAAGTAATAATGCTTCATGAACTATTAGACAGTTTGACAAGTGAATAGCGTGACAAAAACACCTGCCGCTAACAAAAGGTCACTGTTGCACAACCCTTATTTCAAAAAATGGCTATTGAAATTTCTCTTCATTAGCATTTTGAAGCTTTTACGGGGTAGCTATTTTTGTTTTTTTACAAAACTCATTTTCGGTGTTATTGGTGTTTGCCCGGCTGCCAGACCGTCGGCACAGCCTGCCCCGCTTTTCTGCGGGGAACACCGAACAACGGCAGGCGTGGCTGCACATAGTGGGGTCTTGTTTCAGGAACACCAATACCAGCATAAAATATTTCCTTTGACCTGAAGTCTTGGCAGGATTTGGAAAATTCGCCCCGATGAAAAAAGAAATTATTAGTCAAATCTTTCCCTTAAGAATAATATAATATTGAAAGTTTTGTCAGGTGTCAAACAAATCGTAATATTACGATTTGTTTGAAGTAACGGGAACCGATTAAAATATTTTCAATTCAAACTTTATTATATGCCCAAGGTATTATTCGTATGTATTCATAATTCTGCCCGAAGCCAGATTGCAGAGGCATACCTCAATCTACTGGGGAAAGGAAAATTCAATGCCGAAAGCGCCGGACTTGAACCGGGAAAATTAAACCCCTATGTTGTAGCAGTTATGCAGGAATCGGGAATTGATATAAGTCATCATCCTACCACTTCCGTATTTGACCTGTTCAAGGAGGGCAGAAAGTACGATGCAGTGGTAACGGTTTGTGATGCGGCCAATAGCGAAAGATGTCCTATCTTCCCGGGAAAGACAAAACGCATAGCATGGTCCTTTGAAGACCCCGCTTCTTTTACCGGAAGCAAAGAAGAAATAATGGAAAAGACAAGGAAAGTAAGAGACGAAATAAAAGACAAAATAACAGCTTTCATCAGGGAGGCCGGGAATTTAAGCTACTGGATTTAAGATCAATATATCTGAAATAATGAGTGTAAATAATTGCGTCCNNTCTTAGACCGCTACCTGACCTTATGGATCTTTCTGGCAATGATCATCGGAGTGGGAACAGGTTATCTTTTTCCTTCCTCCTCCGCCTTCATCAATTCATTTTCGTCCGGAACCACCAATATCCCGTTAGCAATAGGGTTGATCTTAATGATGTATCCCCCATTTACAAAAGTAAAGTATGAAAAGCTCAATGAAGTTTTCAAAAACACTAAAATTTTAGGCGCTTCTTTACTTCTCAACTGGATCATCGGTCCTGTATTGATGTTCTTTTTAGCAATTATTTTTTTACATAGCTATCCTGCCTATATGGAGGGACTTATCCTGATCGGTCTTGCACGATGCATTGCCATGGTAATTGTCTGGAACGAACTGGCGGGAGGNNTTATACAGCGTTTACGCCTACGTGTTTATCACCGTACTTCCTCCTCTGTTTGGCTTCGGCGGTTCCGTGGTAAATATTACCATTGGCCGGATCTCAAAAAGCGTGGCGATCTACCTCGGGATTCCTTTTGCAGCAGGATTCTTAACCCGGTATTTCTTGTTACAACTGAAAAGCAAAGAATGGTATGAGACAAGGTTCCTCCCTGTCGTTTCTCCCATTACCCTTATTGCATTGTTATTTACTATTGTGATCATGTTTAGCCTGAAGGGAGCGTTGATCGTTCAGATACCATTGGATGTATTAAGAATTGCAATTCCCCTCGTGATCTATTTCGCCATAATGTTCTTCTTCAGCTTCCTGGTAGGGAAAGGATTGGGAGTTGATTACTCCACCAATGCCTCCATAGCCTTCACCGCAGCCGGAAATAATTTTGAGCTGGCCATTGCCGTATCTATCGGGGTTTTCGGCATTAACAGCGGCCAGGCTTTTGCAGGTATTATCGGCCCCCTTGTTGAAGTACCTGCCCTGATATCTTTGGTAAACGTTGCGTTTTGGTTGAGAAAGAAATATTATTTGAATACAGCGAAGGAAAGTATTGATAGTTGAGTTTTGTACTTAGTAACTGAAAATTATTGTCCCAGCAGGGTTTACACAACACAAACTTCAAATTTTATATAACCAAACCTCTAACCCCGACGATAAAAGTATTCCTATTCCTGAAGGGTCTCCTCACCCGAAATTCCTGAAATATTCTTTAAAATAAGCCATTCATTTTATTACTACCGTTTATGCAAATTATTTTTTAGCCCCCTGAGAATCACTCCTAAATTGAATTATATTTGATCAGCAGCGGAAGTACTTTGAAGAACTGACGTTAGCGGTAAGCAAATTCAGTCTCTCTAAAATAATTAAAAAATGGATCAAAAAACCAGGAATTACATATTGACTCAGCCTGCGGACAGGCAAGCCATCTTAACAGACATCCACTCAATAATTCTCGACAAAGACAAATCTGTAATTTCTGAAATTGCACTAATGATGGGGAAGGAGATGATTGTTTATAAGAGCATCGGAATGATGAAATATGGGCTTGCAGGAGTAAAGAATTACATGTCATTTCATGTTTTGCCAATTTATGGTTCAAAAACACTATTCGAAAAGTTTAAATCGCTTTTGAATAAGGCAAATTTTCAAAAAGGTTGCATAAACTTTGACAAAGGCGAGAAAATGCCTTTAGATATAGTTCGACAGTTAATCTCAGATTGTTCCAAAGTGGACCTGATGAAAATTAGAGAGGACCATTTAAAAGAAAGAAAATTAAAGGCAAAAGCAAAAAACTGATTTTTTTGCTTCAATTAATTCATCATCGCTGACAAAAATTGCCTGCCACTATCATGCGGATATTATGTAAAGCAGTTCTTAAGTCCGAGCCGAGTCCCCTGCAAAGGACTCGGCTTGCAAAATATGAAAAGCCAGATTATTTATTCAATTTACCGCCGGGTCTTCTTCGAGAGCCTAGGCCACGACTTAATAGAATCTACGATTTAATAAATCTAAAGGCTCAATTATGAAGAAGACAAAGAGGTTAAATATGCCGTTAGTAATACTTATTTTCCTATTGTCTCATATGAATACGTCATTCGCTTTTTCATTTGTTAGAACAAGGGCTAATAATATACTCACTTCAGAAAACCTTTATGGGAAGTATATATATGCAAGTGAATTTGTAAAATTATCAGTAAAGGAATTTAGTTTGCTCACGGGAAAGAAATTAAATTTTGTTCAAAGGCTATCTTTCAATGTAGCAAAATTGCGAATGAAACATGACCTTGAAAAGAATCCAAATCTCAAATTAACTGATTATATAAACAAACAAGGCAAAGGCTCCTCATTTGATTCAGTATGGTTTTTATTGGGTATGGCAGGCCCGGCTATTGGACTGGTTTTGTCAGTGATTACTTTTAGTATTTTACCATTCATAATTCTTGGAGTAGCTCCGGTTGTTACTGCCTATGCCACAAAACAAAATAAAACAGCAAAAAAATCAGTTTGGTTTGGATTAGGGTCAGCGATTATTTTATTAATATTGATTGTCTTAGTAATATTAGCAACTTCGGGATTTTCCATATATTAAGGGCGGTCTTGCGGGTAGGCGAGGTTTAAGAAAAGTATCATCTATTTTGATCTGGTCTACAGTAGGGAACACGGCTTGCAAAAAGATAAAAAACCAGATTATTTATTCAATTTGTTTCCGCCGGGTTCTCTTCTAGGCTCAACTAAGACTTGAAAACTACAATTGCAAACTATTAGTGTCCGACAAACGTACTGAAAACTAGTTTTAAATCATATAAAAGGAGGCTGGGTATTACATTTCAAATTTAATTTGAAAAGCAGGGAGGAATGTTTTTTTGGGCGCAGGTTTGGTTTGTGCAGCCTTAGGCCTCTTTGGTTTGATTTTATATGTCTCTATTATCACAGAAAGATCAACATAGTTCATAATATGCATCCGAACGATGGCTGCTAAAATAGAAAAAGCCATTTTGGACTTATGTGCCTTATGTGTTACATCCAGTAATAATAAGGCTATCAAGGCACACCAGATCTGGATTTCAACAGCATTTGCATTATCTCCGAAGAAGTAGGTAAGCGGAAAATTCTGTTTTAATTTTTTGAAAAACGTTTCGATTTGCCACCGGTTTGCATAAATGGCTACAACCTCCATGACAGTGAGATCAAAGTTATTGGTGATGTACACAAAAACCTTTTTGTATTTCTTTGAGAAGAACGCTATCCTTCTCATTTGTTGCTTTATTTCTTCCTTATCTACCTTGTAGATTACTTCTATTCTTTCATCTTTTAAGATATCCTGATCCTCCTCATCAGGCAAATCAAACTCTTCAATTGATGTATAGTCTGCATTTTCCTTCTGGCGGGTCACATAAAAGATATTTCTTTTGGTAAATGCATCAAACTGAATATAGTTGACATAAGCTTTATCAAATGCAATAATGGAATAATCGGGTAGTTCTTTAATGTATTTATAAAATTGTTGATCATGGAGAGCTGCTGCTGTGTATTTAATAAAGGAAGGCATATTGGTGTCAGCATTCAAAAGTGTGTGCACCTTCATTCCACCCTTGCTTTTTCCATCTTTGCGCTTGCGGCCAGCTGGTTTCAGAATGGCTTTGAATAATGATATTGTGGTACTATCCAAAATATACAGCCCTCGTAAGACAGCAGGTTTTAACTGGCTGTCCGAGATACTGCCTTTATAAAAACAATATAGCTTCTGATAAATAGTACCAAAAATCTTAGATGGCCTACGCTTGTTTCCATCACTTAAGGTGCTCCGTCCAGCAACTTTGCTTAAATTGAGGTGATTAAGTTTCCCCTGACAAATCTCAAGTCCATACTGTATTTCGCGTAGAGAGGTACAAAGTGTATAGGTTCCGTACAGCATACTGACAAGGTGATCCCATAGAAATAATTTCTTATAACAACGGTTGGCCTTGTGTTCACGGATGGTTTGTCTTATAATCGAGTGGTCAAGTAAAGAAAGTAATTGACTTAATATAGGCTGTCCGACAAAATCTGTAGATTTGTTCATATCATTTTTTTTAGTGTGGTAACTACAAAAATGATTAAAAAGGGTGGTTAAATAACCACCCTTACTTTAATTTTATCTCGGACAACAATAGAAAAAAATCACTTTACTTTTTATATTGATTCAAATGTGTTTAGGTGGAAAAAATCAAGGTCAGGAGAAGGTCCATCATCGGATACAGAAAGATAAAAAAATATGCCAGTTTGTTAAGGAGATTGTTTTAAAAACCAGGTAACTTCGATTGGTATTTGCATCCGACAATGTATTTCGTGCAGGTGCTTTATCAAATCCTAAATGAGTTAGCTTACCCTCGCAGCCTAACATGCCTTCACAAAGCTCCCTAAGCCCATTACAATAACTTAACATACAATATAGCTGGCTTACCAAATGCACTCGTAAGGGTATGCGCTTAGAGTACCTGTTGGCGTTATGCTTACCGTTGGCAGCATTAATAATAGAGGACGGAATGGTATCTAAAATTTGAGATAATACCGGCTGTCCGACAAATGCCTTATTTTTATCCATAGTTATACTTGTTTGTGTGAGAACTACAACATAACTAAAAAAGGTGGCATTTTTTGCTCACCTTTATTTATTTTTGTCGGACAATAGTTTATCATTATAATATATCCTATTTTTATTACTTTGTTCCATAATGAAAGAGTATCAGTTATATGATAATAAGTTGCTTTTGGATTTACTTTCCAAGGGTGATGAATCTGCTTTTACGGAAATATATAGTCGTTTCTGGCAAAAATTATTTGCTATATCCTATAACCGGTTAAAAGAAATTCAGTCGGCAGAAGATATTGTACATGACGTATTTGCCAGCCTTTGGGCAAACAGGAAAAAAAACGAAATTGAATTTTTAGATAATTATTTAGCTACTGCTACTAAATATATGGTACTGGCTAAAATAATGAAGAAAGAACGGGAGCGGATTTATAATAATACTTCCCACCAGACCCAGGTATTTGAAATGCCCATTGAAAATTCGCTGCATTATAAATGTATATTAGAAATTGTAAAAAATGAAGTAGAGAAACTACCTGAAAAATGCAGGTTGATATTTAAATACAGCCGTAATGAAGGGATGCCTGTAAGACAAATTGCAAAAGAACTCAGCATATCTCCTAAAACGGTCGAAAACCAGTTAAATAAGGCGCTAAAACAATTAAAACTGGCAATCAGATCTTTTCTAAATTTCTTCGTATTCCTCTTTTCTATCTGGCTTTTCTAAGTTAGTATAAAAAAATATTTTCCATACGGATAGGTGGTTCACCTTTTTCAACACACTTAATAATATATGATACAATTTCCAGAAAATATACTAGTATTGATAGAAAAGCACCATGCCGGTACGATCACTCCAGACGAAAAACTCCGTTTAAATGAATGGTATCAGTCATTTGACGACAGCGAACCTGAATTGACAGTAAACGAAAATGAGACTGAACAGCAATTGCATGACCGGATTAAGAACCGGTTGCTTGAAACTATTCGTCATCAAAATGAACTGGTAGTAAGCAGCCCCCGCCGCACATGGCAAATACGTTCCGTTACTGCAGCAGTTATACTAATTCTACTTCTCATCGGAACATACTTTATGCTCTCATCCAAATCTTCAAAACAAGAAATTGTAAAAACAGCCCCAACTGAAACAAAACTTAAAAATGATATTGCACCCGGTGGCAACAAAGCTGTACTTACCCTGGCAGATGGCTCTACCATTGTATTAGACAGTGTATCTAACGGAACTATCAGCCAGCAGGGAAATATTAAAGTGAAAAAAATAGGTAATGGTTTGCTGGTTTACACAATAAATGGTAAACAGGTTACTGAAAACGATGAAGCCTTTTTTAATATCATCTCCACACCCCGTGGCGGCCAATACCAGGTTACTTTAGCTGATGGCACAGAGGTATGGTTGAACGCAGAATCTTCTATTCGTTTTCCTGTTGTATTTACAGGTACTGAACGAAAAGTTGAAATAACCGGCGAGGCATATTTTGAAGTGGCAAAAAATAAAAATATGCCATTTAAAGTAAAAGCAGCCTCATCAGAAATAGAAGTGTTGGGTACTCATTTTAATGTTAATGCATACAATGATGAGGCTTTCATAAAAACCACATTGCTTGAAGGGATGGTAAAAGTATCTATACCAGCCTTAGCCGGTAATCAATCTTCAAAATTTTTACAGCCTGGGCAGCAAGCCGAAATAAATAAAAAAGGGGAAATAAATGTGTTAGACAATGCCGATACAGAAGAAGCGGTGGCATGGAAGAACGGCCGTTTTCAATTTAAAAGCACTGATTTAAAAACTATTTTACGGCAAATTTCCAGATGGTACGATGCGGATATTGAATATAAAGGGAATGTAAACCTGCACTTCACTGGGCAGCTTACCAGAAATGGAAACGTTTCCAAAGTATTTGAAGAATTAGCGTTAACCGGCGAAGTACATTTTAAAATTGATGGAAAAAGAATAATTGTTTCACCATAAAAAGAAAATGTATTTATTATGACTTTAAAATACAGTTTTTTATTTCCAACCGGCAGGGATGGATAGTTATAGGTAACGTAACCAAATAAAAAACCGGATTCCGTTTGCGGCGAAACCCGGCTAAAATTTGAGTATCGTAATAAACTAAATCTTTCTACGACTGCTTATTATTAAACCCAAACAATACAAATTTATGTATTTAACTGCTTTTTCAAAATTCTGCTCCAAAAAAAGCGAACTTTTAACCAAAACGATTAGGATTATGAAACTTATAACAGTTTTATTAATCGCAATGTCCATTCAGGTTAGTGCTAAAGGCTACTCACAAAAAGTTACCCTAAAAGAAAATAATATTACTCTTCAAAAAGTATTTGAAAAAATAAAGGAACAAACCGGCTACCAGTTTTTTTATGCCGATGAAGTATTGATTACGGCAAAAAGTGTAACTCTGAATATTTCTAATGGCAGTATTCAGGAAGTGCTTGATGCTTGTTTTAAAGACCAGCAATTATCTTATACAATTTCTGAAAATACCATCATTGTAAGAAAAAGTATCACGNNAATTTATCATAGTTCCGCCTCCAATTTCAACTACGATTGTAGTAAATGGTAAAATTACAGATGATAAAGGGCAACCGCTTGAAGGTGCAACCGTATTAATAAAGGGTACTCCCAATGGAGCAAAATCAGATGCTGACGGTAATTTTTCAATAAATGCAGCACCCAATGCAACATTGGTTATTTCTTATATCGGATTTGAAACGAGGGAAGTAAAAGTGGGTGACNNTATTAATGTTCAGTTAAAGCCATCTACTTCAGCTGGCCAGGATATAGTTGTAGTGGGTTATGGTACACAAAAAGAAGCTTCCGTAACCGGTTCTATTGCTACAGTGAAAGGAGGAGATTTGGTACAAAGTTCGTCTGCCAACGTTTCCAATTCTTTGGCGGGGCGCATACCAGGCGTTATTGCCAATAACCGCTCCGGCCGTCCTGGTGATGATAATTCCACAATAGAAATCAGGGGGATAAATTCATTTGGTGGAGGAACCAGCCCTTTGATAGTAGTTGATGGAATACCTGATAGGGACATGAATCGGATAAATCCAGATGATATCGAAAGTGTAACCGTTTTGAAAGATGCTTCCGCAGCAATTTATGGAGTACGGTCTGCCAACGGAGTAATCTTAATTACCACTAAAAGAGGAAAATCCGGTAAACCCACCATCCATTATAATGGGTCAGTTGGAATTCAACAATATACAAGATTGATTAAGCGGGTCAATGCCTGGGAATATGAGACGTACCAAAATGAGTTCGCCATCAATCAAGGTAGTGCAGCTACATTTTCCCAGAGTGAGATTGACAAATTCAAAGCAGGCAATGATCCTGAATATATAAGTACTGATTGGACTAATGCTACATTGAAGAAAAATGCACTCCAAAGTAATCATTCTCTTTCCGTAAATGGCGGTAATGAACAGGTGAGATACTATTTCTCCGCTCAATATTTAGATCAAAACNNTTAAGGTCTAATGTTGACATTACAGTTTCAAAAAACATAAAAGTTAATTTTGACATATCTGCACGTAAAGAGGATAGGTTGAATGGGGTATTTGACAGTCTTTTCTTTTTCAACATATATGGTACGGCCCCTACTTATCCTGTTTATTGGCCCAATGGTTCGCTAGATAATTGCTACCAAGAAGGGGAAAATCCTTATATAGAGAATTCTTCATTACCGGGATACAATCATATCACCAACCTTATTTTGAACCCAAAGCTGGGATTTGATGTACAGTTGCCCTATGTTGTAAAAGGTTTATCATTAAGTGGGTATGCTGCATTTGATTACAATATTCAAAGTACAAAGAAATTAACACAGCCCTATGTTGCATATACGCACGATAGAGTATCAGGTACTTATTCAAAAGTCACTGCTACTAACTCCCCCCCTGGTATAATCACTGTTTCCCAAGACGAAAATGTAGCCAATCAAAATACTGTTTTCATGAAACTGGCATTCGATCGTCAATTTGCTAAACACGGAATTAATGCTTTTGTCGGATACGAACAAAGTACATATGATACAAGAGAAACTTATGCTTATCGACAGAACTTATTGAGCAGCCAATTATCTCAGATTTTTACAGGTAGCGCTGTTAACCAGGTTGCAACAGGTTATGAAG
>PKYU01000378.1 GCA_003132765.1 Chitinophagaceae bacterium
CTTCAGTTGGGTATTCGTATGCCGTCTTTAGATTCAATTTTAAAGTTACCGGAACATCGACGGACCAGAAATTGGATTCGGCTATAGAAACTCCCATAGATATAGACGGTGCTTCGACCGTTTATGAATTTGACCAAATAAATATGGGAGCCGGAGCTTCCGCAACGTATTTATCATACTCACCAGCGATCACATTAACGCAGGTCGGTCCGGGAACCTTTATGGGTATTGATGCGGATGGTATTACTCAACCCGGAGTCGATACCGTTGCCAGGGGAAATATGTACACCGTTACTAATTATAACATCAATTCCTTTGTTGCAAAGCTGGGAATAAGAACTACAAATTCACAACAGACGCAAAGACTTTTTAGTCTTTATTCGGCTGGTTTCAATTATCCAATGTATACTCTTCTTCCGGTTACTCTGGAATCTTTCACAGCAACGCTTAATGGTTCCGGCGACCAGGTAAATTTGGACTGGACCATCGCTTCGCAGCTTAATGTGAATCATTTTGTGGTGGAAAGAAGCTTTGATGGCGCTACTTTTGACGACGCGGGAATTGTATTCCCCAATGAAGAAGCAACTAAAGAGGCAAATTATTTCTTTCCCGATAAAATCAATTCATTACAGCAAAGCATGATTTATTACAGACTTCGAACAGTGAATGTTGATGGAAGCAAGCAATATTCTGACATTNNTACTTATCCAAACCCGGTAGTAAACCAATTGAATATCACTATACCAATTACCTGGCAGAGCAAGCCGGTTTCATACGAAATATTTAATGCAAACGGCCAGCTCTCCACAAGAATAAATGAAGGTAATGGCAGCCAAACCCAAACTATTAATGTAATTAATTTATCGTCGGGGTTGTATATAGTGAAAGTAAGTTGCGAAGGACAAATCGCAAAACAAAAAATCATTAAATACTAAACTTATTGAACATTAAAGTTTATTAGAAGTTTTCCTTGAAATTTTATGATTTATAAAATGCCACATAGTTAGCTAAACGTTTTATTTAGGGTTTGCTTCAAAAATGTCTCTTTCATAAGAGGCATTTTTTTGTCTTAAATCCTAACCAGGATAATAATGAACAAAAAATATTATTGCCCCGGGTGTTTGCTAATGTCTGATGATTGAAATGAATGGAAATCAAAAAGAAACTACAATTAACTTTTTCAAGGTCTAAAAAAGAGATTAGCGGTTGCTTTCCTATTTGCGTGATTTCCTGCGTGAAAGAGATTCGGCAATAGGGATAGCTATCGCCATAAGCAGCCAGGTTAATGGTGGGACAATAAGAAATACAAAAGCAGGACTTATTCCCGGAAGTTTCAAAGCGCCGCTATAGCTAATCAATGAAAATGGTGTAATAACCAACATCAGGATATAAACGGCGACACGCGTACTATCTGCCCATTTCTTTGAAATAGAACTGGCAATAAAAAGGGCGAGAAAGGGAGAAATCACCCAGACTAAAAAAAGAAAAATCTCCAGAACTGATTTATCATTCCGCCCTTCACGCAAGGTGAGGTAAAAGGATCCAATAGAACCAATCAGCAATAAAACCAGCGCTATAGTGCGAAGCAGGCTGAAAGAAGAACTTTTTTTCATAATTGCATTTTAGTATCGTCTCGAAAAAAGAAAATTTTATCTGTGAAACTGAAAATCTACAATAGAAAACTTCCGACTGACGAATTAAAATTACGGCTCTCTTCTTAAAATTCCGGTTTTGATTTTCAGTATCAATTTGACATTCAGGCCGTTATTTTAAAACAAGTACCTTACTTCCCCTTTCCCGTCGCACGGTTAATAGGCCCCCGTTCATCATCGGTTTCCATTCATATCCTTCACCAGCAGTATTCTCCGGCAAAGGCTTGTAATCAAGCAAAACCGCCGAAGGTTTCCTTTCTAGTTTTATTTTTTCAGTACCTGCCGTATCAAAGGAACTATAAAATAATTCTACTTTATTGCTATCCACTTTTTCAAAATTTAGCCCATAAAATTTCTTAAGATGGCCAGCATAATCTGCCTGCTGTATAACAGAAGTAGAAGAAAGGATGTGGTCCTCGCCCGGCGGTGCTAAGGAAGGAATGGCATCCATTGCCCTCAGAAAATGTCTTACATAATCCCCATATCCATCTGTGAGCCAGGGTTCATCTCCCGGGAACTTATTTCTGCCATCAAAATCCACTGAGTAAGTGGCCCAATTCAGTTCCCGCACTGCATTTGCATACATGCTGCTGTCGCCGGTTAAACTTACAAACAGCAATTCGTCTGCTGCCTGGCGTGATGAATGACTTTCTCCCGGCATTGGGTAAACAGACTGTTCATTGGTAACAATAACGCCATATTTCTTCCAGGTTTCATTGGCAAAATTTTTATGAACCCATGCAATAATTTTTAAAACATCATTCTTCCAACCGGGAAAATATTCCCGGTGCTCCATAATAAAACGGGCGAAAGTCATGGCGTTGATTTGGGTTTCACTCCACCAGTCCACATCTTCAAAGAAAGGTCCCCATTTATTTTCTTGCATCGGATAGGCTTTCATCCAGCTGAGCAAAGTATTAAAGCCTGCCTGGTAAGCTTCTGTA
>PKYU01000225.1 GCA_003132765.1 Chitinophagaceae bacterium
AGGCTTCTCTATTAAACGCAATACCCGTAGATGGAGTTGCCTCGTCAATTCCCTGATATCATCAATCGAATGGACATAATTTTTAATCGCAATTGTTTTTTCATGGTAGCTAAAAGTGCGTTTACCGCCTTTGGCCAAAGCAGATGGATGATAATCCGTGATGATCATTTCACCACCCGGTTTCAATACCCGGTTCCATTCATTTAAAGCCTCTTTCGCATTTTGAATATGAGCTATGGTAAGTGTAGACATAAAGCAATCACAGGATCCATCCTGTAATTCATCCAATTTATTTTCTGTTAATACATGCGTTTCCGCCCCGGGAAATTTTTGAATGAGTTTTTTCAACATTCCTTCGGAAACATCCAATCCAATAACTCTTTTTGGATTTTTGTCAAATATCTTTTGCCAATGACGTCCAGTGCCACAACCAATATCAGCTACTATTTTATCTCGTATATCAATACTGTTGAGCAAATCTGAAAATATTTCTGCATCCCACGCTAACATGAGATTATGTGGCTGGTCATCATAGTTTTCTGACCAAAGATTATATGCGCTTTCTGCGGACTTATTTTTCTGTTTTAAAAACAGGCTGGAAAAATATTTAGGAAGTTCAGAAAGTGTGGACATTTTAAGCCGTTTATTGAAAGTACAAATTACCTAAAATTCGATACAAATAACTTTAAAAATGAGGCAACCTTCCTGCTTTTTTTACCGTTTCGATCATGATGAATAAGATTCTTTTTTACAATCCCAGAAGTGCCGTTGCTAAACATAGAATACCCAACTCCATCATGAACATAGCTGCCTCAGTCAATGGCAAATACGATTGGGTTATTGTGGATGGGAACNNATCCTCAAACTAAACAGTCGATCCCATTTTCGAAAAAAATTAAAGATGAATTTCCGGGCACCGTTATGATTTGGGGTGGTTACTTTCCAACAAATCATTTTAAGGTGGTACTGGATTCCGGGTATGTAGATTTTGTTATCAATGGCCCAGGTGATCATGCTTTTCCTATACTAATTGATGCATTGGAAAATGATAATCCATACGATAAGGTAAAAAATCTTATTTACAAATTGAATGGAAAAATCATAAAAACTGTCAAAGAAGATTTAATTGAGCAAGACGACCTTCCTGGGATTCCCTACGATCAATTGCATGAATTGTATTCGATCGATAAATATTTAGGCAAAACCTATTTAGGAAATAAGACACTGGCATACCATTCAAGTATAGGTTGCCCTTTTACTTGTTCGTTTTGTGCTGTAGTTCCCACTTATGAGGCAAGATGGAAAGCCAAATCAGCGGAGCATGTTTATAAGGATGTGAAATATATTAAAGAGAAATGGGGCGCTGACGCTATTGAATTTCATGATAATAATTTTTTCGTATCTGAAAAAAGGGTAATTGCATTTTCAAAGTTGATCCGGCCTGAGAAAATGCATTGGTGGGGTATGGCACGAATTGATACCATGAACAAATTCAAAGATGAATCCCTGACACTCATTCGGGAGGCAGGTTGTAAAATAATTTTTTTTGGTGCAGAAAGTGGCAATGATAAAGTTCTTCATCAACTCAATAAGGGAGGCACACAAACTGGAGAACAGATATTACAGTTTGCTGAAAGGTTGAAAAAATTTGATATCATTCCCGAATATTCATTTGTGCTGGGAACTCCGGCTTCTTCGGAAGAAGAGGTAATGGCGCAAATAGAATTTGACATTAACTTTATTAAGAAAGTAAAGGCCATAAATCCTTCAACCGAAATCGTTTTATACACCTATAGCCCCGTGCCAACAGAGGATTCCGATTTATTTAAAGAAGTAATGGCTGCAGGTTTCGAATATCCAAAGAAATTGGAAGACTGGATCAGCCCTCAATGGGAACGATTTGACCTGCGTAAAAATCCATTGACTCCATGGCTTACCTCTGAAATGATCAATACGANNTATGGATATTATCCAACGGTTTCGGATATACGTTTGAATAATGTGAAACGATCATTGATCAGGTTAATCGCCGGTCTTCGCTATAAAATAAATTTTTATCAGTTTCCATATGAAATAAAACTGCTACAAAGAATTTGGAAATATCGCCAGCCGGAAATCCAGGGCTTTTAAGAATAAATTATGAGACTTGTATAATCTAAAAATCATAAAAGGTTTTTTACCGCTGCAGGAGGCTTCAATTGAAGACCGGTTTAACAAATTGTATATTGCCTTACGGTTAAAAGAAGAAAGAATATACAGCGATAAAGAAGTATTGCTACTTCCAAAAGTGTTGCCCAGTCACCGGTATTTTAAAGAATGGAATATCCGAAGTCGTAACTCGGATAAATTGTCACAGTATATCAACAGGAACGGCCATGTCTGTAATATACTGGAGGTGGGTTGTGGTAATGGATGGCTTTCTGCCAAATTATCAACAGTTGCAAGAGGAAAAGTTACCGGTATTGACATTAATATGGTAGAGATGGAACAGGCACGAAAAGTTTTTGGAAATATTCCCAACCTGCAGTTTATGTATGGTGATATCCGATGCGGTATCCTGCAGGATAAAAGGTATGACCTAATCGTTTTCGCTGCATCCATTCAATATTTTCCTTTGCTAGATGAGATACTAAAAGTTGCACAGCGCCACTTAACATTGCAGGGAGAAATACACATTCTTGATAGCCCCCTATATCGCTTTAATGTGATAGCCGAAGCCAAACAAAGGAGTAAAAAATATTATACTCAAACAGGATTTCCAGAAATGTCAGTATACTATTTTCATCATAGTATTGAAGACCTCAGACCCTTCAAATTTTCTATATTATATAATCCACACGCATTGAAGAACAAATTGAGGCTTCATAGAAATCCATTTCATTGGATAGTCATCAAAAACTCTTATTTCTAAAATGCTAAACCAGTCTTTAACAGATATCTGGAAACGCTATGCCACGCTGCAAACTCATCGTATAAAGGCTTTGCCTATTGTGATATTAATGCCACGNNAACTGCAGATGTATAATGTGTGATATATGGAAAGGCAATCATAATTTAAAGCAACTAACGGAAGATGATATTAGCGGCCTTTTGAATTCTTTACATCAATTGGGTACAAGACTGGTGCTTATGTCGGGGGGAGAAGCATTACTTAATCCTAACTTTTTCAGGTTTTGTGAAATATTGAAAGAGCAAAATATTAAAGTAAATTTACTATCAACCGGGTTAACGCTTAAAAAAAATGCTTCACAAATTGTAAAGTATGTGAATGAAGTAATCGTATCCCTTGATGGTGATGAACTAACGCACGACAGTATACGAAACATGCCCGGTGCATTTAATAAACTGCGTGAGGGCATTGTAGCAATCAGGTTGATAGATCCTTCTTATAAAATTACAGCAAGAACGGTAATACACCGGCTCAATTACAGCAAGTGGCCTGCTATTATTGAAGCTGCAAAATTCATTGAATTAGACCAAATCAGTTTTCTTCCTGCTGATGTAAGCAGCCATGCTTTCAACCGTGAGATGGCGTGGGATGAAAACAGGCAACACGAAATTCTTTTATCGTTTGAAGATTTATCCCAATTTAAAATAATACTTGAAAAATTGCTAACTGTGTATGCAAAAGAATTTGAAAATAATTTTATTGCGGAGTCCCGCGTTAAGACCTGGAATATTTACAAATATTATGCAGCGTATTATGGGCTCTGTTCTTTCCCATATAAGAAATGTAATGCGCCCTGGGTTTCAACTGTAATAGAGGCTGACGGGACAGTACGTCCCTGTTTTTTTCATGAGCCCATGGGAAACATCAGGTCAGAAAAGTTAGATATTATTTTAAACAACCGGCATGCAATTAATTTTAGAAAGAAACTCGATGTAAATGAAGATGAAACCTGCAGGAAGTGTGTTTGTTACTTACAACTTGCACCAGGAAATAGTCTATAAAAGAATATGAATAATAAAGTACTGTTTTCTCATTCTTATTTTTTACGTTTCGATCCGAAGCAGTGGTCAACAGGGCGGCCGTATCCGCCACTTGGCACTTTGTATGCTGCATCGATGCTGCGAAAAAATGGTTATGATGTTACTCTTTTTGACACGATGTTTGCCTATACGCCAAATGACGTTGTTGACTATCTTGAACGACAGCAGCCCGATTTTTTTTTAATTTATGATGATGGCTTTAATTACCTCACAAAGATGTGTCTCACCAATATGAGGGATGCTGCATTTAAAATGATTCAAATAGCAAAAGAAAAGGGATGTATGGTTATCGTATCCAGTTCTGATGCAACTGACTGCCATGAAATGTATTTACAACAGGGAGCAGATTTTATAATACTGGGAGAAGCAGAACACACGCTTCTCGAAGTCCTCAGCGAGTTTAAAAAGGAACATCAAGATTTTTCCACTATTCAGGGACTGGCATTTCTGCAAAATAACTCAGTGGTAAAAACCGCTAAAAGAAATGTGATGAAAGAACTGGATGATCTTCCTTTGCCTGCCTGGGATCTTATAGATATAGAGCCTTACAGGGAATCATGGATGAAAAAAGTTGGCTACTTTTCTTTGAATATGGCTACTACGAGAGGTTGCCCATTCAAATGCAATTGGTGTGCCAAGCCTATTTATGGAAACCGCTATAACACACGCTCTCCGGAGAACGTAGTTGCTGAATTAAAAATGCTGAAAGAAAAATTCAACTTTGATCACATTTGGTTTTGCGATGACATTTTTGGATTGAAACCGGGCTGGGTAAAAGCATTTGCAGAGATCATTGAAAAAGAAAACCTGCACTTCAAGTTTAAGATGCAGGGAAGGGTTGATCTTTTATTACAAGAAAATGGTATTAAGGATCTTGCAAGGGCGGGTTGCGAAAATATTTGGATGGGGGCTGAAAGTGGTTCGCAAAAAATTCTCGATGCGATGGATAAAGGAACTACAGTACAACAGATTTACCAGGCAACCCGGTTATTAAAGAAAAATAATATCAAGCCTTCATTTTTTATACAGTTTGGTTATCCTGGTGAAACAAGGAACGATATTGAAAAGACTATTAAAATGATTCATGAATTGTTGCCTTACGAGATCGGTATCTCTGTCTCTTACCCCTTACCAGGCACGGTGTTTTATGAAAATGTAAAGTTCCAGTTAGAGGATAAAAGAAACTGGACCGATTCGGATGAAATGGCATTAATGTTTCGCAATACATATCATCCGGCTTTTTACAAACAATTGCATTCCTATGTTCACAAGAGTTATCGAATGCATTTGGCTTTTGAAAACTGGAAGCAATTATTGATGCACCCGGTAAAAAGTAATTTAAGTACCATTAAGAAAGCTTTGTCTGGATTTTATTATGCTCCTGCATCTTTCATTGAAAAAAGGAAATTATACCAACTCGAAAAAGTATAATGCATATCATTTATTCAAATACAAATGAACAGGCTGCTGCTAAAGCTTTCTCATCGCAGTCAATAATTTTTGATCAATTGTACGCGGATAATAAAATTGTGCATTATAAGAGAGAAAGAGTAAGAGCGCATTTAAAAAAATATATCAAGGCTGGTGATTGCATTCTTGAATTGAACAGCGGCACAGGCCATGATGCCATATGGCTTGCCCAACAAAATTGCCTGGTTCATGCGACGGACATTGCCAGTGGTATGCTTGAAGTGTTGCAGGAAAAAATTATTGTAGAAGGCCTTGAAAGTTTTGTGACTTGTGAATTATGTTCGTTTACTGCCTTTGACCACCTTCAACAAAGAGGCCCTTATGATATGATCTTCTCCAATTTTGCCGGCTTAAATTGTACAGATAAGCTGGGGGAAGTGCTTGCTTCATTTTCTCCATTCCTAAAATCAAAAGGCATTCTTACACTGGTGCTTTTACCCAAATTTTGTCTTTGGGAGTTTTTACTATTTTTTAGAGGGAAATTCAAAACGGCAACAAGACGTTTCTTTAGCAGCAGAGGAAGAAGTGCCCGTGTGGAAAATACTTATTTTAAGTGTTGGTATTATAATCCATCTTTCATAACAGATAGGTTAAAAACCGGATTTAAATTATTGCATATAGAAGGCCTTTGCACTATTGTCCCACCATCATACATAGAAACTTTTGGAGATAAATATCCCAATCTTTTCAACTTTTTAAAAGGTCAAGAAGACAGATGGAAAAGAAAATGGCCATGGAAATATATTGGGGATTATTATATCATCACTCTGCAAAAAAAATAAAATCAGTTTAAAAAAATGTTTAAGTAAGACTTGAAATATATTAAAAAGTAATAGCGGCTGGCTGTATCAATAGCAGAAGATCCTTCACTCTGTTTTCATATTGTTGCACTACCCTGGCCTGAAAATTTTTAGGATCGGGCTTGGAGAAATGCCTGTTTACCATCATGCTCACTTTTGCATTATGAGCATTGAGTTTACCATTAGCACTTTTCTTCTTCCAGCGTTTATCGGTTACCATCATTAGCCATTTATCAATCAAGTCTCCGGCTTTTGAATTGCATGTTTTCTCAAAGTATTGGCAGATTAAACTTTTTTTTATTTCCATGCCGGCATTTGATGCGGTCGCGTGAGCGGGAAAATAATCATTTGTCCAGGCATTAGCGTCTCTAAATTTTCTGAAATATTTTATCCCCTCCATAGGCAAAAGAGTAACTATCTCCATTGCGGTAAAAATATTTTTTTCAGGTATTTCCAACCCCAATTCATCGACATAGTAATTCATGCAGAACCAATGTTGCTTGCCACTTATATAGGTAAGCTTTTTAAACAAGTGCATTACTGTACGGGCGATCCACAAACGATTGGCTTTCGTAATTATAAAAAAATCGATGTCGGTTTTTTCATCAGCATAATGTTTAGATAATGAACCAGACACAGCAACTGTTTCAACAAATGGAAAACGACTAATTAGCCTGGCAGCTTTTCTTGCGATAGCTAATTGTGCTACTGCCATGTGATTGCCTTTCCGTCTTTTATCGGCAAGGCTAAGATTGTTTTGCAAAGAGTAAAATTCATGTAATTTATAGACGAGCACAGCCTTTTCTAATTCATTCATTGTTTCATCAACATGCGATTGATCATATTGGTTACAGGTAAAGGAACGAATATCTTCTATAGTAAGCGGATAATTGAAATAATCAAAATAAGCCAGTGTTTTTAATATGTCTTGAGTAATAATATTCAAAGGAGTTTAATTATTTATGACTAGTTTAGCAGCTTTTTTATTTTGCTTTATAAGGCGCCTTAATTTTTGATATTTTAGAAAAGATTGGCTGGCCGTTAACCTTGCTATAATAAGACCATAATAACCGTCTAAAAATCCAAGCCGTAGAACATACCCGTGAACAAAAGACCATGAAGGACTTAGAATAATCTTAGACCAATGCTTTTTTATTCCCGCTTCAAATATGGAATAAGCGGCAATTGTGCTCAGTTCCTCATTTCTTTGCAAGTGCTCCACTATGGTATCATAAGCATAGTGTATAATGTCGCCCTTTAGAAAATATGCTTTTGTGCCCTCCTTCAGTTTTACTTTATCATGAGGGTTCATTCCTCCCCACGATCCTACACGTTTATCAAATAGCCGCACCTTTCTGTTGGGGTACCATAAGCCATGGTTGATAAATTTCCCGCAATATTTATTGTACCGGTTCATAAAATAGGCATGATGTTTAAAATTATTTTTCTTCTCACGAAGAATCGACTCAACCAGCTTTTCGCTCAACACTTCGTCGGCATCGAGACTTAAAACGTAGTTGTGTGTGGTGAGTCGCAATGCTTTATTCTTTTGATCTATGTAGCCTGAAAAAACACCTTGCTTTACAACCGCTTCTTTTTTTCGGGCAATTGCAATTGTGTTGTCTGTAGAGTAAGAATCCAGAACAACAATTTCATCTGCCACATTCCTGAGAGATTCGATACACCGGGCAATATTATCCTCTTCGTTGCATGTAATGATCATAGCTGATAATTTTTCCATAGAAGTAACGTACAAATGTTTCGTTAGTAGATATTATAATAAACGACGGGAAATATTAACAGGTTGCCTCCATTGGCTATTAATTGCCTATATCCAGCTCCTCTATTGGAATAATTAATAAAAAGAATGAAAGGAAGAATGAATAATACAAAATACCCTTACTTACACCCAGTATATTTTCAGAAAAAGAAACAATAATGAGCACGGTTAGAAATGAAAACAATAAGAAATCTTTTCTTTTAATTGCAAGTCTTAGCCCATAGTAAAAAATATACAAGTATACCAGTAGCCCGACCAGGCCTGTATTTATGAGAAAACTTAAGAATTGATTATGCGCATTCAGGCCCAGCAGGTAGGACCGGTAAAACTTATTTTCAAAATATTTTTCCTTTAGAACAAATTCCTCAGAACCGGTCCCATAACCTACAAGAGGAGACTTTTGTATAAGCTGCCATTCCAAATTCCATCTTGCCATACGCGATTCAGTTAGGTCACCCGGATCTCTGTACTCAGTAAGATCATTTTCGAGGTCATAGATGTATCTTTTTTTTAAAGCATTAACCTGGGTAATAATAAAAAAGACAATTGCTGAGGCAGATAGGGCAGCAACAAAAAAGATAATACTTTTTTTACCCTGCAAAAGAAAAAACGGAACGATAAAAATCATAATTATTAAAGCAGCAATAATAGCAGCCCTGGACGAAAGCTGTAACAAGCCAATAAAGAGGATGAGGGAATAGAGGATATATTTTTGACTTTTACGAACAGGGCCAGAGTAGAAGAGAAAAAGGAAAATGCAGATCGATAGGAGTACGTACATAGAAAAGTAGGTGGCGTGTAAACCAACAGGCTCTGTGAAATTTTGATTAATAAATGCTTTCTTTAAAATTGTTGCTAACGGTAAATGAAAATAATGAATAATCTTAAAAGCCTCCAAATACAAATACAATACGGTGACTGTACAAGTGAGCCCGAAGATCTCCAGCAACTTCCATTTATATTTTAAGAGGTCTGGATTGGATACAGAAAGAAAAATGGGAAATACCAGAACGGCCAGTTGCCGGAAACTGTCCTTCAGGCCTTCGGATTTATAGCAGCTATAAGTAATAGCCAGGAAGCTTATAATAAATACAGATCCTGCAATCCATATGTTTTTATTCCTTAACCTTTTTAAGTTTTCAACTTTAAAATGAATAAGTGTGTGCAGGCAAAACACAATTAACAGCCATTCGCTGAAAAACCTGTCAAATGGCAACGCAATGAGAAAGGCGGCAATTATGTAATAGCTGATTTTATTTGCTATGTCGTCATTGATAACAAAGAATCTTTTCATTTTTCCTGGATCGTGTGTAGCATTCAATTATAAAATGGTTATACTCGTCAATAATGTCAGGCCAGTTATATGTATGCTCAATTTTTGAAAAATTGTTCTTTACCATTTCATTTTCCTTTTCATTTCGTTTTACTGCCTCAATTAAGTATTCAACATCATTAGCTGTTTCAAAATAATAAGCATCTTTCTGCAATACCGCATGATTAAACTCATTGTCATGGGCAGCTATTAAAGCGCCACTGCCCATCGCTTCCAGCAAGGATGGATTGGTGCCTCCTACACTATGTCCATGAAAATACAAGTGAGAAAAATATTTAAGAGAATGGGTAACAACTTTATCAAATACGGCTCCTGCAAAAAGAATGCGTTTGTCTTCTTTGAATTTTCGTTCAAGCCTTTGCCCGAACGAATTATCGGTGTTTCCTATTACAAGAAAGTTTTTCTTTGAAGAGCTCCTGTAAAAACCATCGAGGATAATTTCAATATTATTCTCGGGTTCCATTCTTGCCATCAATAAATAATATTCCTCAGTGGAAATATGATATGGCGCTAATAATTCCTGGTCATTTAAGTTAGATATTTCACTTCCATAGGGAATATNNAGGTAATTTTGAATCACTATTGAATCTGCAATAAAAAAGTGACTGCATTGTATTGCCCATTTTTCAGCACGTTTTAAAAACTCTTTTACAAGATAAGTATATTTATCTCTTTTCCATTCCAGTCCGTCCATATTAGAGATGATCACGGCATTCTTTGGAAAGAAGCGCCCCCAGACAGAATTGCTTGTATAACCTAAAAATAAAATGACATCGAAAGGTTTTTTATGCAAATCCTTTATGCAATTCAGGTCATATATGAATTGCCCTGCAGTGCCTAACCGATATTCAGGATCATAGCAATGAACAATATGAACGCCGTAAAAAGTCTTTTGTTGATAAGGATGATTATGAGAATTATACACAGTCACGTCATGACCTCTTTCTACCAATCCTACTGAAAGACATTCCGCTAGTTTTTCGAACCCACCATAATGATTAGGAATTCCGCGGCATCCTGCGATGGCAATTTTTAGTTTCATATGGGTAATATTTTTTTATATGCTTCGTAAGTTTTGCTGGCTGCATTTTGCCACGTAAAATCTGATAATATTTTTTGTTGAAATACTTTACATGTGTCTGCAGTGCTTGCTGAATCAATTGCTTGTTTTATTGAGGCAGGGGAGGAGGGGTCGCAATAAAAAGCATGATCCTGGAAATACTCCGGTGCAAAACCTTTGGGGGTAATCACAATATTACAACCCGTCGCCGCAGCTTCCAACGAAGAAAGTCCGCAGGTTTCAAACCAACTAGGCAGAATNNGAATAGGGTAATAATTCTTTCTGAGGGATGTGATTTACAAAATGGATATTTTTCGCTGCAAGGCTCCGGCATTCTTCATAATACTTTATTTGATTGATGGCAGGCTTGCCAATAATATGAAGTTGGTACTCGGAATTATTCAATGCTCTTATAAGATTTATTTGATTTTTTAAACCTTCGATGCGAGCTACTGACAATACCATGTGCTTGTCTTTTTCGATCTCACAAGAGTTATTGAACAGCCCCGGCTCAATACCGTTATGAATGATATTATAAGGCGACGCTATAGCGTATTGCCTTGTCATTTGCTCATATTCCATTGCTGAATTAGGAAGTATCAATGCGGCTTTCATTAAAATATATTTTATACTGCTACGCTGACCTTTTAACACATAGGAAAAGCTTCTCAAACGTTGTTGTCTTCTTGTCCATCTCGCAATGGTTTTTAAATATTCTATTTGATCAGGAGAAAAAAAGCGAAATATTATTCCGGTTAATCCTTTGCGGAATTGTTTATCAAATTCAGAATAGTCAATTAATAAAGGCGTTACCACGAAAGGTTTCCTTGATTTCCGGATATGCGGTAAAATATCTGCTGGCCTTATGACACTGAAGAAATGCAGAAGGTCATACGCTTCATAATTGATTTTTTCATGCGTGAGTTTTATATCAACATTAACCCCTAATTCTTCAAGATACTTTGCTGTGTTAAATACCTGTAGTGTATCGCCGCCGCTTGATAATAAAAGAGAGGACCTTGTTATAAATGCTACTTTCATGTGTTAGTTAGATTTTGGAAGAAGTATCTTATGAAGTTGCGTTATAAACGAAACGGGGAAATAGCTCAGGAGATATAACGCGTAATTATCTAAGCGGAGCGGATGGATGCGTATTGCTTTTGAAAGGGAAGCTCTTGCTTTTACCGGCTGGTGATTATTAACCAGGTACTTTTTGCCGCATAAGGAATAATAAGCACTCTCTTTTATTTTTTGTACATCCTGACTTTTAATAATGTTATGTAAAATGTCGCCTTCCTCTTTCGTAATGACACCACGGTAAATAATATCACGTTTCATTCTTCTGAAAATGCGCCCTCTTCTTTTTTCGTTTATCGTCGTTGAAGAGGGATTAAAACGAACCTTAATTAAAGGCTCTGAAAGATTATTAAACTTTCCATACTTGTGTAAGCGCGCCCATAAAAAATAGTCTTCGAAATTGTGTGCATATAAAGAATAACCTCCGGCTTTTAAAACCGCATCCTTTCGATACATTACTGAAGAATGAATAAAAGGGCAATGGAGATACATTTTTTTAAAAATCTGGTCGTTAGTCTGACTAATGCATTTGAAATGAAAAAGATGCTCACCGCTTTCAGAAATGTATTCCGCGTCTCCACCTGTCAAAATATGATCGGGGTGCTTATCTAAAAAATTAAGCTGAGTTGCTAATCGATCCGGAAAGCAAACGTCATCTGAATCGAATCTCGCAATGTACTCGGCCTTCGAAACTAATAAGCCAGTATTCAAAGCTGACGCAATCCCCTTATTAACTTCTTTGTTAATTACACGTATCCGTGGATCATCAAACGAAGAAATGACTTCGAGTGTATTATCTGTTGAGCCATCATTGACAATTAGTAATTCAAAATCAGTATAGCTTTGTTTCAAGACAGAATCAATAGCCTCACCTATGTATTTCCCAGCATTATAGGCAGGCATCAAGAAAGTTATTTTTATTTCACGACTGTTCATTTGGCAGCTTTCCGTTCTTTTAAGTTTAAAAACATCAACAATTCAAAAAATATTATGATAGATAATTGCTCAAACCAAAAATCAAAAAAGAAAATGCCTGAGACCACTATAATCAAGGGTATTCCAAAAGAGAGGTAAAGAAAATTTTTTAAAAAAAATCCGATATAGAAAATTAAATAAACAGCTAAACCTGGGCNNAAACCCTGCCATTCCATATTCAGTAATAAGCTGGTCATAAACTGACGCTGGATTATTTATCGCGGAATGATATCCATCCGTTTTGCTGAAATAGTAGAGGTATATGTCAAGATGATTTTGAAGAAATGCGTTATTGATATATTTATATTTTGATGGCCACGATCCGGCTATTTTCAACCCGGAAGCTTTGAACGCCAGTTTGGATGAGAAATTTCCAATGCCACTGCCAACAATTGCTTTCATGGGATTCTTCGACAAGTAATTATAAGTTTGCCGCCAGGCAGTTATTTTTCCGGGTGGTCTTGTATAATATGCTGTATCTGATGACATTGGCAAAAGTCCGGAATGGGCATTTATAAATTGGTGCATGTTTTCTTCCACCGGCGTGGAAAAAGATTTATACTGAAACTTCGGGCCGTTAATATCATATGTAGGAATGGCAGGCCTTAGGACAGGCGTAGCTGTTAAATTATTTATCAAAGCCAATTTTTTTCGATTTATTGCCGAAATGCTGTCAAGGTATAGAGTCGCGAGTTTTTGTTTCCTTTCTTCCAGAGTGAGCGTACTGTCAGCTCTGTCTTCAATCGCAATTGCATTTGCACTCACATGTTTGGAAGGTTCGTTAAAGAAATACCTGAGTGTATTGGTCAGGTATTGATTATTCTGCGGGGAAATTTTTGCCATAAAAATCACGAAGAAGAACAGGCAGAGGAGAATTAGACTTTTTTCNNAGTAAGCAGAAGAACGATCATGCATAAAAAGGACATGAGAGCCTTCTTGCGGCTTAAAAAATAAATAACACCAAAAGCATTTAGCACGGCATTGGTAGTGGAAGTATCGAAAGAAATGCCCCTGATATAATCCCCGGTTCCTATAAAATACAATTGATATTCTCCCTGGTAGAGATAAGGATTGATAGCTCCCGTTTTGACGATGATTACTAGTAACGTCCCTAATGAAATTATTGCATTGAGAATAAAAAAAACAGAAATGGTTTGGTGAATGACGTGAGGGTCATGAAGATCAACAGATAATTTAACCTGGTGAATANNCCTGCGATGACGACAATGCTATAGCTAAGGCTTTTGGCGACTGGTATTATGAAGTAATCAAGAATACCGATGCCGATAATAAATAAATAGAAAAGAGGCAGTCTTGAATTGCGAAGTCGAAAACCAAATTTAAAATCAGCCTTGAGAATATAGATCAATATGATCGCCGCGAGTTTTAAAACGAGCTTCACATTTAAAAAAAGTAATAGGAAAACAAGGAGTTTCCAGTCAATTGGTTTAAATATTTGATTAATTTTTACTGAATGTGTTTTAATAAACAAACGATGATGTTTTTGAAAATTGCATATTCGAAATGTTGCAGTACGATACAGAAAACTTAACGTAACATAATTGCCGGGGGTTGCCAGTTAATAATAAACAAGTCGCTTTATTACATGCCAATCATTGGCAACAATCTGTCGGCTGAAAATGAGCAGGATGAAGAAAACCAAAATTGAAATTGGGAGAATAATTAAAGTATTTGTAAAAATCTGTAGAGCTGATATTCCACTGATTAAAGCGGCAAGCGGGCAAATCAATATAGCATAATCATTTTTAGCAAAATTGATCGTTCCGGTTTTTACCCGAAACAAAATAAATTGAACTAAAATAGCCAGTATGTAAGCTACAGCGGCGCCCTTTCCTCCGAATGAAGNNCAACAAAGAAGATATAAAAGATCATTTTAAGCCTGCCTTTTGCGAAATTGATAGTCCATAAAAAATTATTTGCATATATAAAAGGCATACAAACCGATAAGATAAAAATTGTTTTACTGTTTACGGCGCCGTATTTATTGTGGGTGATAAAATCTATAGCAGGTATCCAAAGAATATTGAGTACTAAGGCAACCAGGGAAGATATGATCATTTCAAACCTGAACAGAGTGATGAGCGCCTCTTTTTTTTCACCTAACTTACTTAAGGATGTATTAAATATTCTCGTAAATCGCGGAATTAATATTGGTGCGATGACAAGAAGTGGCAAGGAAACAACTTCAAAGACCTTAAATGCAAAGCTATATTCCGCAAGGGAAATGTTTGAAGCAAGAATGCCAAGTAATATCCAATCGAAACGTGAAATTGCCGACGTGAAAATAACAACGCCAGCCTGCGGAAGAGATTCCTTTATAAGATTGAAATAACCAATTCTGTTAAAATTTAACCTTAAAGGAATTTTTACTATTCTTTTCGTTATGGCAAATGAAATAATGAACTCAATAATGTCGCCGGTAATAAAAATAATAATGACAAGAGACAGTGACAGATGGGTGCCAAAGCCAAATACAATCAAAAGAATACTTCTTATTACATTGGAACAAACGGACATGTATAACAATAACCTGAATTCTTCCAGACCGTTTACAAGTTGCTTGAAAGGTGACGCAAAAAAGATCATCAGTTTTCCGAAACCAAGGAATATCAAAAGATCATGACGAAAGCCAGGGAAGACAAAGTGAGCTATTAACAACAACAAATAGAAAAGCCCTCCTGAAATTATTACGTGAATGAAATAGAGGGAAAGTATTTTCCAGGGTTCGATACCTTCGGCAATTTTTTTTACCATCACCTGGTCAACACCAAAAGAAAGGATACTAAAAGCGGTAAGTAAAACTGCAAGCGTCCAGTTAATTTCGCCGAAATCATTTTTGGAAAAATAAACAGATAACATATAAAAAATGGCTAACCCGCTTACCTGGTTAATTATTACCTGCAATGTATTGGCGGATAAATCGTGTAGCAATTTCCTCTTCATAA
>PKYU01000398.1 GCA_003132765.1 Chitinophagaceae bacterium
TGAGGCAATAAATCTACCCTCGTTGAATATTAACGGCATTCAAAGCGGTAATGTTGGCAAACTGGCTTCCAATCAAATACCTACTTATGCCACAGCAGTTATTGATCTGCGTCTGGTATTAGGAAACTACTGGCAAAGGCAGCAACAAAAAGTAATTGATCACACAAAAGCACAGGGTTACCATATAATTGAACACGAACCAACGGATGATGAAAGAAAGAAATATGGAAAGATTATTGAAGTAATTGCAGGCGACGACGGATACAATGCACAGCGCACTCCTATGGATCTGCCCATTATTAAAAAAGTAATTACAGCAGTGAAGGCTACTACCAGTGACCCGGTAGTGTTGCAACCAACCTCCGGCGGAAGCCTTCCTTTATTTCTGTTTGAAAAATATTTGCATGCCAAAACGATAACCGTGCCGATAGCAAATCACGATAATAACCAGCATGCAGAAAATGAAAATATTCGCCTTAAAAATCTTTTTGAGGGAATAGAAACTATTTCATCACTGATGATGATGAAATAGTTTATTAATGAGTTGCCAATTCTTTTAATATCCGCAACTTCTAATTTAAACGTAATGAGAGAAAGTCTAATTATCTGAGTTCTAAAACTAATTTGAAACAGTAAACAATGACTTTTTTAGGCAATATCATTTGGTTAGTTTTTGGAGGCTTCCTTGCCGCACTTGGTTATTTGTTTGGCGGGATAATATTATGCCTGACGGTGGTGGGTATCCCATGGGGATTACAATGTTTTAAAATTGCAGAATTGGAATTATGGCCATTTGGCAGGCAGGTGATAAGTAATACCTCACGGACAGGCTGCCTTAATTTANNACTATTATAGGCATTCCGTTCGCCCGCCAGCATTTCAAACTGGTAGAAATTTCCTTGATGCCTTTTGGAAAAACTATTCGATGATAAATTCCATCAAATAAAATAGAAAAGTCAATTTCAATTTTATTATGAAAAATGATTCTGCTTCCGAATAGCACTTCTTTTCAGAAGCCGGATATCTCAACTTATTGCCTATTTTTGTGCAAAAAGAAATATGAAAAATTTATCCATAATTATGCTGTTATTCATTGCAGGCATGGGGTGTAAGCCTAAAGTAATTTCAGGAAAAGAATTGGAAAATAAGCTGATGGAAACAATGTCGGATTATCTGAAAAAAAGTTCTACAACAGGTGCAGAGTTTGAAGTGAAAAGTGTAAACTATTTCCCGAACGCAGATAAGAAATTATATGATTGTGAATTCTCGGTGCTTATGCATTTGAAAAATAGGGATACCATTGGAATTATGAAAGCACAAATTACTAATGACTTTAAGAAGGTTGATAGAATACAGTAGACAATTAATCATTGTACTTTCGCCTGCCCGGCTTATTAAGGGAAGAATCGGGAAAAGACGGATTCAGTTTTTTGCAAAGCATGACTATATTTGATCAATTGTGTCTTGAAACAATTTTATTCCTCATTGATTTTGTACCAAACGAAACCCTGCTCACTGTAATTGGATAAGGCAGTCTGAGCGGATAATGTGACTCTTACTCCTTCAAAAAGATCTGTTTTATTAATATCCCAAAACTTCATGGCCTGGCCACAGGCAATAAATTTTGCTCCGTTTTGCATTAANNCTGATTAGTTTTCTGTTTGGATTGTCCTTGTGATATTTTTTCTCAATCGCCAGGTTGTTTTCTATTGAATGAAGCGCAGAGCCGCCATGTACAAGGATTACGGGATGAATCCTGGAAACAGGTATCCCTGAAGCCACATGTAAATTGAGTATTCTTGCTATTTCCACGAGGCCAGGGTTAAGCTTTTCATGAGATGTGTCTTTATCAACAAGTGTAAATTCAAATAATAGCTTATAATCCTTGCTGGTGTCTGGTATTTCATCAATTCCTTCTACCGGCAAAACGCCGGAATAGGGGCCTGCATTTATCAAAGGGTAATAAGCCATACTCATTAGCTTTGAAAACCTGATGCTGTCTTTGTATGCACTGGTCAGGCTATCGCTGACCGTTATATTTACATCACTTGTACCTTTACCCTGCGAAAGGGCCGGATGGTTAAAAAAGATTATAAAGCCAAAAAAGAGAATATACACTTTCATAATTGAAATTTTTATTGATCCTTTTATATTTTCATGAAGAAGAATAATAAGTCGCGGGGAAAAATTTATTTGGTATCTGTTTCTAAAAAATGAAGATATTAAAGNNAAGTCTAATTTATTTTCTGTTAATATTTTTTATTCTTGTTCTCATAAAAACCTCATATTTATAAAATCGGAGAATATGCGATTTGAGAGAATGTTTATCTATATTAACTTTGTCATTTGCCTGATTTATTCATATTTATGCACGTTAATTCTCTAAAAATTAAGTTTTTCAAACTCATAATCTTTCACATTCTTATGACTATAATAAGTGAACCTGGAAAAGCACAAATACTGCAAACAGTTTCAAAGGTAGACCTGGAAAGGTATTCGGGTAAATGGTAAGAAATTGCCTCTTTCCCGCAGCGCTTTCAGAAAGGCTGACATTGCACTACAGCAGATTATTCGCTATATAACAAAGGTTATGTGATCGTGGAGAACCGCTGTAACAGAAATAGCATTGCAGGAAAGCAATCCTATATTAAGGGAAAGGCATTTGTGGAAGAAAATTCAGGGAATGCAAAACTGAANNTGGCCTCTTAGGGCCAAATACTGGATCATTGACCTTGCTGATGATTATAGTTATGTTGTAGTAAGCCATCCCAATAAAAAATATTTATGGATCCCTTCAAGAACACCAAAGATGAACGAGAAAACTTATGGGCAAATCGTTGCCCGGCTAAAAGAAAAGGAATTCGATTTATCCAAACTAAAATTAACACCCCAAATTTGAAGTCTTCGGGGATGAAGGAGCAACGCATCTGATTTCGTTTTTTTTAATTTGATTCAAATCAGCGAATATTTCTTCTTTGGAAATACTTTACATGAAAAACAGGTTACAATCCTTTGCTTATTGTAATTTTATCCTTTACTGAATTGTTTATATGAAATTAATCGTTCTCGCAGGTCTGTTTATTTTTTCGTTTGTTACTGTTTCAGCGCAGGTTAAAGATTCCTCGGGTTCCAGAAGGAGATCTTATGATTCCACCATGTTTGCCAGTGATGATACGCTAACCCGGAGTGATTACCTCTTGAATTTTGAAAAGGTATATCAAAAGCTCAATAAGGGAAATTCCATGTCTCAGCCTTTGCCCGCCATTCTTGAGATGAACCAACAGATCGATGAACAGGATTAAGTACTAAACATTATAAAAGAGAGGCTTTCATCAAATGAACGCAGTCTGAATGTACGCAACCTCCTGATGTATTCCATCTTGCTGGACCAAATAAAATCTGATACAAAGGGTTATGCGGAAGATCTGAACCGGTATGACAGTGTCCTTGACGATACTAAAAAGCAAATCTTTGAGCTTAGAAAGGATACCGGGATAAGACATGTTTTCAGAGATTCTGTATTACGGGCATCATTCAGACCGCAATTACAAAGGCTTCGTCAAAAGTGGAAGAGAGCTGACAGCCTTATAAAGTCAGTCAATGTTCTTATTGACAATATCCTGGCAAGAACTTCAAATAATTTGTTAGCAATCAATGAGCTTAAGATGCAGGCAAGAGGACTTATTGAAACGATTGGTTCAAAGGCTTTCACCAAAGAAAGCAGATACCTTTGGGAATCAAGATCCTCACAAAGACCTCAATTATTTTCCGGTCAATTCAAAAAGAATCTTGATTCAGAAAGGAAAATTACCCTGTATTATTTCACCCATTCCCATTACCAGCTAAACCTGTTGGTTTTATGCGGTCTGGTATTTTTCCTTTGGGTGTTTTTTAATTTCAGAAGTCTTAAGAAATTCGGGAAATTGGCCACTTTACAACCATTTCAATTCTTATATATTAATGCACTTCCATTTCTTGCCTCACTATTATTTATATTAAATATCGCTCCGTTATTTGACCTGAATGCGCCTGTTATCTATATTGACACGATTGAATTTTCCCTGATGGTTGTATTAACTTTTTTATTTCTAAAACGCCATTTACAAAAAAATTTTATCTCTGGATCATTTTTATAGCCTTTTTCCTTTTGTCTTTTTCAAGGTACCTCGGATTACCTTTTTACATAAACCGATGGCTTTGGTTCATTTTGAATAGTCTTTCTTTTTTGCTGGGAATATTTATTATATGTCGGTTTAATAAAAGATACAGGGAACAAAAAATCCTGTTTCTTACAGTCGGATTGTATTCCCTTTTTAATTTGATAGCTATGTTCTGCAATTTATTTGGCAGGGTTACCTTATCCCAGATTTTTAGCTCAACAGCTACCTATGCTGTCATTCAAACGGTGGCCCTGATCGTTTTTACACAATCTGTAACAGAGGCTTTCATTTTACAGATTCAAAGCAGCCGAATTCGTAAGGGTTATCCTGAAAATTTTGAATTTGAAACTATAAAAAAAGGCATTTCAAAATTGGTTATTTTTTGTTCAGTCATAATATGGCTGGTTGGGGTTTGCCACCAACATCAATTTACTTGATATCATTACTTTTAAAATCACTTCTTTACTTTCTGAAACCCATGTGATAGGTAGTTTTAATTTTACTTATGGTGGCACCATATTATTCCTGGCGATAATCTGGATTGCTAATTTTCTGCAAAAATACGTTGCCTACTTTTTTGGAGATATTGGCGACGATGCCTCCTTTGATAATAAAAGCCATCGTTCCTGGTTATTGATTACCCGGCTGGTATTGCTGGTAAGCGGATTTCTGCTGGCAATCGCCGCTTCAGGTTTCCCGGTTGACAGAATTACAGTAATACTGGGTGCATTGAGTGTGGGTATCGGCCTTGGTTTGCAAAGCATAGTCAACAATTTTGTATCTGGAATTATCCTAATATTTGACCGAACTATGCGGGTTGGAGATACGATTGAAATTGGTGATAAAAAAGGATTGGTAAAAGAAATAAGTGTACGCTCCAGCACATTACTTACTCCCGAAGGCGCCGAAGTAATTATTCCTAATGGAAATATTCTATCTCAAAACATTGTAAACTGGACGTTGAGCAACAGTAATATAAGAGTTGAATTACCTTTTTCCTTTGATAAAACAGAACTTTCAGAAGATGAAAGAAAGGGGATAATTGAGATCATAAAATCATCTCCTTATGTGATGGCTCAAAAGAAACCGGAGATATTTATCAATACAATTACCTCGCAGGCAACCCAGCTGAAGATATATTTCTGGTAAAAGGAAGTATCTAAGAGTGAGAAAGCGCGCAGCGAAATTTATACATCAATTTGCAGATTTCTCGGAGATAAAGGATTAAAAATCTTATAATAACCGGGATGTTCCAATGGACGGGAATTACTTAAGAAAAATTAAAAGGGAAATTGCATATTACAGCAACCCCCTTTAAAACGAAAAACAAGATCTTATTTCACATATTCTTTGTTGCCACTTTTATCGATGTAATACTTTCCGCCTCTCGGCCCTTGATAAATAGTCCTGCCTTTTGCATCAGTGCCTATAGCTTTGTCAGCAGTTTTTGCAGCTGTGGCTGGTGCTGCCTGTGTAGCTGGTTTAGCAATTGGTGCCGCTGCAGGAACTGCTTTTGTTTTTGGAGCTTTAACGGGTTTGGCTGTTGCCATAGGAGCCGCAGCAGGGGCAGCCGCAGCGGGGGCAGTTGCCTTTACTTTGTTAGCCTTTAACCTCATGTCAGGCGTTCCGTCTTTTTTTGTCCCTTTAGTTTGAACAGTTGTGGCAGGAGCTGCTGCTGTTGTTTTTGCCTTTTTTTCTTTTTTTGTTGTTTTAGTTGCAGTGGTAGTCGCTTGTGCATGAACGAAACCTACTGTACCAAATAAGATCGCAATAGCAATAATAATTTTTTTCATAATTGTTTTTTATTTGAATGTAAGTTATAATGTCTGTTTACAAGTGATTGTCATTTTTGTGTCAAATAAGCCTTAGGATTAGCTTTAAACACCAGAATCGCTCAATATTGGAAAAGGGTATATTTGATTATAAGCGGTCAATTTTTATCATTTTCATTTCGCAGAGAATCAAAATCTTAGCCTAAAACAACCGTGATATTATTTTCCCCGATTCCAAAAGATGCAAACTTTATACTTTTTTGCGGAGGGAATCATTTTCAAATACAATACGGTGAAAGTCATTCTTTTTTTGCTTAAAAAGGTCTATCTTCATTTTCTGCTTGTCTCACACACCACAAATTAGACTTAAGAATAATTCTTTGATAGTAATAGTATAATGTTACAACGTACGTTAGCTATTCATTTAACAGAAAACTTAAACCAGAATGATATGCAATTATTTAAGAAACTTATCTTACTGATTTTATTGGCCGGTCTTGTAAATAGCAGCACTGAGGCGCAATTTTTGAAAAAACTGAAGGATAAAGTAAATAGCGCACTAAATAAGGATAACAATAGTAGTAATAATTCAAATAAAAATACCCAGTCTAATTCTTCTTCGGGGCATCCTTCGAACACAAGAGGAGGTGGCCTAACCAATACTCCTCCACCTGATGTTTACCAGCAAATTACAGATGCAGAAAAATCACAGGCTTCAGGTAATTACAGCGATGCCCGCTATTCCTTGCAGCAGGCGTTGATGAGCATTGAATTGCAGATAGGCCGCCAGATACTGCTCTCATTGCCCAATTCGGTAAACGGACTTCAAAAGGATACCATGCAGAATAGGGTTATGAGTACCCAATGGGGGTGGAATAACTTAAGCATCCAAAGTGTATATAAAAAAGGAGACCAGCAATTAACTGTTACGATTGGGAACAGCGGCATTTATGCTGGTCTTGTAAATATGTATTTCAATAGCGCTTACGTTCAAACCGAAAATAACGGAAAAGATCAGAATGCAAAACAGACCAAAGTAAAAGGTTATAAAGCAATAATAACTTATGATCAATCCAGGGGGTATACACTGCTGGTTCCGATTGGCCAGTCATCCATGATTGCATGGGAGTGCGTAAACTTTGCCAGCGAGCAGGATGTAATGAATGCTGCAGATGCCTTTGATATTGACGGAATTAAAAAAATGCTTGGTGAAAAATAATGATCATCTTAAAAAATAATTATGAAAAATCTAATTATAGCTGTACTTATAATGATTGCAACAGGAACTAATGCCCAGAACTTTACCGCAGATATTAACAGCGCTAAATCATCATATAGCGCCGGGAAACTTGAAGATGCCCATTTTTCATTATTACAAGCCATGCAGGAGGTAGACCTGATCATAGGTAACGAAGTGATGAAACAATTACCCGTTAAGATCGATGCGTACGCTTCCAATGCGGGTGATGATAATGTAACTGCAAATGTCGGCTTCGTAGGCACTACGATACACCGTAGTTATGGCCCTGAAAAAAATATTGATCTTTCGATCATTGGTAATTCACCGCTTATAACTACTCTAAACGCTTTTTTGAGCACTCCACTGCTCGGCGGCATGATGAGCAATGGTAATAATAAAATTATCAAGGTGCAGGGTTATAAGGGTCAGCTAACCAAAGATGCTGCCGCTAATGGGCAAACGAATTATACGATACAGGTTCCTGTTGGAAGCTCTTTGATAACTTTTACGGCTAAAAATACAACTGACTCTCAAATATTGACTTGGGCCAATACACTACCACTTCCACAAATTGCAAAGCTTATTCAATAGGTTTTGGTATAAATGATTTTAATGGCCGGCAATTATTTCTTTTTCCTTTTTTAAAAACAGATCATATAGTTGATTAGTGATACCGCCATCATTCAAGGGTTTGGAAAAAACATCATCAATCTCCCTTACAGGAATTAAGCGTTTTGTAGAACTGGTAATGAAAGCCTCAGTAGCATTGCTGATTTCTTTCATTGAAAGGTCCCTTTCCTCGACCACCATTCCATTAGAAATAGCAAGAGTCAACAGTATTTTCCTGGTAATGCCTTTCAAAATATTTCTACTTGGCGTAACGAGCTTTTTTTCATTTGTCACGATAAAGAAATTAGAACGCGGACATTCACTGACTATTCCGTTTTGATGGTATAAAACATCATCTGCGCCTCTTTCCATCACCCATGGATGCAGCCAGACAGCCACCAGATAATCTGTTGTTTTTATATGAGGCAACTGGCGTTGGTGAGAATAAGAAACCAATTTAATACCATTTTGGAATATCCTAACTGGCGGAGGTGTAATCGGTTGCTGTATTACTGTTAAGTTTGGATCAAGAATTTGATAGCCGTCCGGGGAAGGTCCTCCCGTAAGCAGTATTCTTATCCCTGAATCAGGAAGGTCATTTTTTTTGATCAGGGTCGCGATAATCTTTTTAAGTTTCTCGCCCGTTTCATTTNNCCAAGGTCAGTTACCGGAAGACCCGCTTCTTTCAATGGCAGGAACCGGTTATTTGAAAAACAAATGATCTCATTCATCAGTTGATATAGTTTTATGCTTTTGAAATCAAATATTACTATTCTTAAAGTTTATCCTCCTGAAAAGTGACTCTATTACCATTGATTTCAGAACCCTTCTTCATCTCACAGTTTCTATGAAGGAAATTACGGTTTGTGCAAATAAATCTGTATTTCCATTCATAGGTACATGGCCGGATTGCGGCATAATTACCAAATGTTTGTAAGTGGACCCAAGGTTATTTAATGCGTGAATACCGGATCCAAGATGAACCGTTAAATCATATTGACCCCAAATGAGTAATGAAGGGATAGTTATTTTATATAACTGATCTGTATAAGTCATAGGTTCTAGCGACTGCAGAAACTGCCTTCCCGTTGCACTATTATAAAGATAAAACAGGTTAATACCCAAACTTATGGGAGAAGAAACAGAAAAATAATCTATTGCTGTACCGGTGTGATTGATATCTACATAATCTTCAGCCTGGGAGGCATAATCATCGGTTAGAAGATCTACATTCAGGGATATATTAGCAGGATTCGCTATGCAATAATTTACGATCGGTGTCCATTGCGAAACATAATGTCCCTTCGCTATTTCGGATGTACCAGTATCAATAAGCATTTGCCTTTCGAGCGTATTGCTTTCCGGGTAATCGTGCGCTCCATCCACCTCTATCCAACCACGGATATTATTTTGGTTATTTCCTTTTACCAAATACCCGCTGCCTAACAGTCCGCCAAAACTATGACCCATCAGAAATATTTCCATATCACTTCCATAACGGTATTTAAGAACACTAATCAGCTTTTCAAGATCTTCAATCATTTGACCTAAGTTTAAGTTGGAATAATTGCTATTTCCCGCTGCAGCTCCTGCATCCCTTTGATCCCAATAAGCAAAAGCAAAATGGCTCCAGAACTGATCTGTCTGGAAACCGGCATAGCGGTAGGAGCCATCTCCGGGGCCTCCATGCAAAAACAAGATGATCACCCTGGAAGCAGTATTTCCTTTAACCCAAACAGGCATATCTGCACTATCATTGCTGAGCCAAAATATTTCATCAGTATTGGTTGATAGGTGCACGGTTTCTTTCTTGCAGCTTAGCACCAGCAAAGGAATTAATATGATAAGAATAATACGCATTATTTTATTAGATTTTCTTCAATCTGCTTTTTTTTGATTGCAATATTAAATTTATCGCAATGGTATTTGAATGACAACTCAAAAGAAAGATGTGGCAGAACAAAGCTGTTGTAAGGATATTGAATCCAAATGTATGATCTAGCATCTATGGCAACAGGCAGTGGTTTTTTACTTCTTTCAAAGTCATATCCAAATACTGCTGCAAAACCTGTAGCCAGGTAATACCGCCCGAAATTATTCAACATCTTTACATCACCATTGGCATCAACAGTGTATACGATCCCGTCATAAAATGTCCGCAATAAACCAACTCTCGCAAGCCATTCATGATAATAAGGTTTGTTTTTATGATACCGCTTCCCGAGAGATTGAAAAAAATATAATCCACTGTTATTATATAGGTAACGGTAAAATCCAATATCACCGGCTACAATCAAGTCACGGAATTTTAATGATGGTTCACCCTTTTTATCCGTGGTTACTATTACCTTGGTTCTTACAGGAAAATCAACTCCTGCAGAAGCTCCGAAACTTTGGGGAAAATCGTAATAAAAGGAACTGCGTACAAATACCGGCATCCTAACCTTGTATAAACTATCCTGGGCCTGCAGCCCAACTTCAAAAAGCAACAGTAATGAAAATAAGCAAAATAAAACTTTTAGGTGCGTGTATGGCATGCTTTTACAATATAACAAATGTAGTCTACCCGAAACAGAATCATCAACAGGAATTGCGTAGTTGGTTTTCAAAGCTTGAAGTAGTTGATTCAAAATTACCTTTCCTTACCTCCCTCTAGGTTATGAAATTGTAATTTATTATAAACCGGGAAGCCCAAATATTTAGTACATTCATACCTAAATAATTCTATAATGGTTGCAAATGCACAATTTTTTAGATTATTTAGGCTTATAGATACGGTTAAAAAATTAAATTGAGTGATAAGCTTATGATAAAATGGATTTTTACAAAGATAAGAGCCTTTATCAATAGCCCTATCCTGAAAAAGCAATTAGAAAGTGAAGAAAAAAATTTATTGGCTATGGGAGCTTTGTTATCAATGCAGCAAACCTTAATGGATTCAAGAAACATTAACGATTATGAATTCAAAATATTTAGCCAATGGGGTGACGATGGAATTATTCAATACTTGATTAAAAATGTCAAAATTCAGAATAATACATTCATTGAATTTGGAGTTGAGGACTATCAGGAGAGTAATACTCGCTTTTTAATGTTCAATAATAATTGGTCAGGTTTCGTAATGGATAATTCTTCAGATGCTATCAACAGATTGAAAAGTCAAGACTGGTATTGGAAATATTGCTTGGATTGCAAGGTAGCATTTATCGAAAGAAATAATATAAATCAATTATTGACAGATTCCGGATTATCAAATATTGGCCTTTTATCCATCGATATTGACGGAAATGATTATCATATTTTAAGTGAAATTGATATGTCAAGACTAAATCCTTCAATAATTATAATGGAATATAACAGCGTTTTCGGATTTGAAAGGGCTATTACGATACCATACAGAGATGATTTCATGCGGGCAAAAGAACATTCTAGCAATCTATATTTTGGTGCATCTTTAAGTGCGCTTAATTATCTTGCTAATAACATCGGATATGTTTTGGTTGGATGTAACATTGCAGGGAATAATGCATACTTTATCCGAAAAGATTTAATTAATGATAAGGTCGGGGAAATCCCTGTTAAATCTGCATTTAAGAATAGTCAATTTAGAGAGGGCAGAAAAGAAGATTATTCACTTTCATTTATTTCAGGCGAAAAGCGAGTTGAAGCAATCAAAGGTCTCAAAGTCATAAACGTTTCAACCGGTCAGGAAGAGAAATTATAAGTAATCAAATTAAGCATAAACGTTAGAGCACCAGGTCTCCCCGATAAATCAAGCATTGATAAATACTCATACCGCAAAAGTTATGAATATTTTGTTGTTGAAATCTTACTCTCAGAAATCACTTTCTAAAAAAGGTGGATCTTAATATTTGAAATTATAAATCCATGGGCTCCATTAAGAACAACCTATTCCTTTTTCAATTCCGGCAAGGGAAATAATCTCTGCTTCTCATCATATTGAACAATCTTTCCGTTTTTTATCAATGCATCATCGGTGTAGTAGATTGAATCAACTTTTCCTTTATGGTCGGTCATTATCTCTGTATACCATAACGTCACCCATGTATCATCCTGGTCGGGATAATAAGTGGTAATCCAGGTATCAAAATTCTTCGATACAAAAGTGGATGCATTGCGCATAGCAGTGATAATAGGTAACAAGCTGTCCCTACTGCCTTTAAAATGAAACCTGTCTGCAATAAATTCAACAGAATCTGCAAAATAGTTAATGCATCCCTTGATATCACCATCCACATATTTCTTAAGACAGTCAAGTACCAGCACAGCATTTTTTTCATCGCCTGGTTGCCAGTTTAATGAATATTTATGAGTGAACGGATAAACAAGCGAATCTTTTTTGGAAGAATCATCTGAGGAGATAGCCGAAGGTTTTGGATGATTATTACAACTAAAAATCAGCAACCCTGAAATGATAATGAGGATAGATAATTTCATATTCGTTGATGATTAGTCTTTCAAAAATATTAATAATAATGAGAAATTATATAAAGCGGTACAAAAACACAATTATGATTATTTCTTTGTTGCAATCTCCGCGATAGCTCTCACTAATTTATCAAGGTCTTGCAGGCGGGTGTAAACGTGGGGCGTTATTCGCACGCAGCTAATATTTTCCCAAACAATACCAACAGTATGAATTTTATAATCATTAAATAAGGCAGTATCCAATTCGCCGGGCGTTAATCCATCAATACTTACTCCACAAATGGCACAGGAATATTTTGACTGCAAAGAGGTCTTGATCTTCACTTTGGGAATATCTTTTACTTTTTCAGCCCAATAATTTTTTAGATACCTGATCCGTTCTTCCTTTCTCTTACTGCCGATAGCAGTTTGGAAATTAATTGCCTCACCTATCGCCTGTTCAATAGGAAAGCTCCGCGTACCAAGGCTTTCGAATTTTCTGATGTCACTGCTTTTGGGGTTATCATTACACACCAAAGGCATGATGCCCGGTATTTTTTCTTTTTTAATATACATCATGCCACTCCCAATGGGTGCGCTCAAAAATTTATGCAGAGAAGTACCAAAATAATCGCAATCAAGGTCAGGAATAGCAAAATCCAATAAGCCGAAGGAATGAGCCCCATCACAAATTACTTCTAACCCATGGCTGTGTGCCATATCACATATTTTCCGAACGGGCATAATTTGTCCAATCCAGTTAATAATATGCGTTACATGAATAATTTTAGTTTTGGGAGTAATGGCGTTTTCATAGGCATTTACTATCGCTTCATCATTTTCAATCGGGAAATCAAAACTAATTTGTTTGTACACTATCCCCTCACGCAAAGCTCTTTGTTTCCAGGCATTGATCATATTTGGATAATCCTGTTTGGTGCCAATAACTTCATCATCGGCTTTGAGGCTTAAACCGTAAATAACCGTATTGAGCGATTCTGTAGCATTCCTGTTTATTGCAATTTCTTCTTTACCACACCCTGCAAGATTGGCTAAATTTTCACGCAGTGGTTCCCTGCCCTGATCAAGTATGCGCCACATGTAATAAGAAGGGCCTTCATTCGCTAATTTATTATAGCGATC
>PKYU01000094.1 GCA_003132765.1 Chitinophagaceae bacterium
ACAGACCAACCCAACAATCGAATTTGGGAATATGATACAAATGAAAAATTAACGGTTTTCATGGATGAAGCAGGTCGCTCCAATGGAATGTATTTCGATACCAAAGGAAATCTGATTTCCTGTGCAGATGAAAAGAATGAATTATGGTCCATTAGCCCCAAAGAGAAGATTACAATACTCCTTAGTGACTATAAGGGAGGGATTTTTAATGGCCCGAATGATGTTTGGGTAAATCCAATAAATGGTGGAATTTATTTCACAGACCCATATTATAAAAGGGGGTACTGGAAAACTAAACATGCCCACATGAAAGCACAACGGATTTATTACCTTGCAGGGAATAAAAAAGAACCGGTTATAGTTGAAGAAAATCTTCAAAAACCCAATGGCTTAATTGGTACTTCGGATGGTAAATTCCTATATATTGCTGATATTGAAGGAAACAATACATATAAGTACACTATTAATAGCGACGGCAGCCTTTCCAATAAACANNCCGGAATGACAATTGACAATGATGGTAATATTTATTTAACAGGGACAGGTGTGACTGTATATAACAAAGAAGGAAAATTAATTCGGCATATTCCAGTTCCTGAGCCATGGACGTCGAACGTGTGTATTGGAGGTGAAAATCATGATATTCTCTTTATTACTGCTTCAAAATCATTTTATAAGTTGATTCTACATACAATTAAAGTCGACTAAAATTTTCCGAAGAGTTATTTTATATATCTTACCAAAAAATTGTGCGCTAGTTTTGAGGTAATTTGGCTTAGTTACCCGACCTGGATTCGAACCAAGACAAACAGAATCAGAATCTATCGTACTACCGTTATACTATCGGGCATCAATGACCAAAATTAAGGATTAATGGAGTATTTTTCTAATACCCGACTGGAAAATTGAAGCGAAATCAAATTTGTGTTCCTAACTTTAGTAAATTATAAAAAAAACAATAAAAACTTAAAGTTTATACCAAACTCCCTATTATGAAGCCGATTACAATTAGTTTTCCCAGTGTTTATGAAACAGCTTTTGGTAATACCGAAAATTCAGCGAAGGATCTCTTGAATGGCTTAAAGGTTAAGAAGAACGAATCCTGGTACCTCGTTGGCAATATGGCTAAAAGAAGCGCCATTAATGCCGGGCGTATTGTAAATGCTTCTCCTACAGAAGAAGATTTTGATATACTTTTCAGGTCATCAATGGTGAATATATTGGATAAAGTAAAGCAACCATTTACCGTAACTACCGGATTTCCCCTTTCTACATACAATGTTTATAAGAATGCTGCTCAGCAATATCTTGGCCGCAGGCATTTCCTGGTTGANNGTGGTATTAAGAAAAATACTTTTGAGATTGATACTTATGATGTAATACCTGAAATAGTTGGAGGCATTATCGGTTTAAAGAAAACCTTACCGGAGATTGCCAATGAAAATTTTATTGCGATAAGTTTTGGATTTGGAACAGTAGAAGGCGGATTTGCCACTTCTGATGGTTTGGTACACCGCACCTGCTTCAGTTCGCATGGAATACGTTATGTAATAGGCAACCTTGCACGTGAGTTGAATATCAATTATTATCTTGAAATGAAGAATGAGCACCAGATGGATGAGGCCTTCGTAAAGGGATCTATTTTTGCGAACAGGCGCCGAATCGATTTGAAAGAAATGAGGAATACTTTGCTTCGCCAATATTATAAGGAAGTAGTTTCGCCTTTAATGCGGCAGCATTTCACAGATGCAGACCTGGAGCAATGTTCCAAAATTTATTTATTAGGCGGTGGTGCCCATTATAATGAACTTACAGATGCGGTAGCTGAAGAATTTNNCTCCGGGTTTCAGATAATAACCCTTCCCGTTGTATTGGCATTGATATCGGAAATGCTACCACTACAACCTCCATTTTTGAATAGGTATAGCAATATTAAAAACTAACTTTCCATAATGAAACCATTTTTTCCTTTTAACAAAGGGTTTTATATCCCGCCGGGTATTGAAGTGAATGGTAATTTTGCTTCTGAAAAAGAAGGTGGAATTGCCGGGATAATAAATGGTGATGTTACAGTGAATGCGAAACTTACCGTGGAAAAGCAGGGGATTATAAATGGGGAAATCCGGGTAAAGGATATCATTGTAAAAGGGAAAGTTAATGGCAATATCCATTGTGAAGGAAAAATAATTACTTTAAAGGATGCCGTTGTTTCAGGAAATATTTATGCGGCAGAAGCTGTAATTGACAAATTCAGTATTGTAAAAGGAGTCTTTGCCCACATAAACCGGAAAAAGGAAAATCAGGACGATCCTGCTATTGAAATTGCTTCAGCTGAAAGCCCAGTTATCCCTGATAAATTTCTACCTGACGAACCCCAGCAAAACTGGTTTTAATCAGAGAATACAATAAATAAAATTCTGCTGATTTCCTTTCCAGCGAATTCGTAATTCTTTCTGTCTTTCTTTTAACATCTTTATTTTTGCATTTCTCGTATATGAATCAAATTATAATAATATGAAATCCATAATTCTATTATTTTTCTCAACCACTTTAATGATTGCGCTTACATCCTGCGCTCAAAAATCA
>PKYU01000041.1 GCA_003132765.1 Chitinophagaceae bacterium
TTTATATAGAGCATATAACAGCCAGGATCCTTTAAAACCGGTATGACCGGTGATAAAGACTTTCCTGCCTTCATAGAAATCGCCAAACAATTCTTTTTTTACCATTTAATCCAGGGTGCTCTATTATTTACAATTAACTCTTCAAGTTGGGTTTTGTCGCGTTGTGTGTCCATTGGCTTCCAAAAACCTTCATGTTTGAAAGCATATAATTGCCCAGCACTGGCTAAACTTTCAAGAGGGCCCTGTTCAAAAATTATTTTATCTCCATCAGGTATGTAATCAAATACCTCAGGTTGGCACACAAAAAACCCGCCGTTTATCCATGATCCGTCGCCCATAGGTTTTTCATAGAAACTTCTTACTTTGTTTGAATCATCGACATCAAGGGCTCCAAAACGCCCTTCAGGTAACACTGAGGTCATCGTTATGTATTTCCCGTGTTTCTTGTGAAACGCTACAAGTTTTTCAATATTTATATCAGCGACCCCGTCGCCATAAGTGAGCATGAAAGGCTCATTGCCAACATATTCCTTGACCCTTTTGATACGCCCGCCTGTCATAGTATCAACACCGGTATCAACAAGAGTTATCTTCCAGGGTTCTGCATGATTTCTATGATATTCAATGGTNNATTTAATCATATAGCCCTTGTACCCGCATAGGATCAAAAAATCATTAAAACCATACGATGCGTAAATTTTCATTATATGCCACAGGATTGGCTGGCCACCTATTTCAACCATTGGCTTTGGTTTTATCGTTGTTTCTTCAGAAAGGCGCGAGCCAAGGCCGCCAGCGAGGATAAGAACTTTCATTTATTCGAAATATTATACGTTTTTGTAATTATGATTTGGTGAAGTCAAACTTAACGGCTTCGCCTCTCTCAATCACAGGCGAAGACGAGAAAAAGAATCGAGATATTATCATAAAAATCAAATGGGAAATAGAATATCCAGCTATACTCTCAACCACAGTATCTGCTTTCAAAATGATAGGCAAGGAGTAGAAAGCTTCCTGAAACATTTGGCAGATTGATCATAAGTGAAGCATTATAACAGCTATTTTTTACATAAAATTAATTGTTTCTCTCCTTTCATGACAATATAATCAACAAATGATAACCCTTGCTTTTTTTCCCCTCAGCTCCAGAATACGTCACTTATAAAAATTTCATTTATAAATTTTTGACCCTACAATAGTGAAGTCTGAAGATATGGACAACCTACATAAATCAAACTAAAAAAATTTCAACCCTGCAAAAATTTATATCCGAAAAACTTTATAACTCATGTGACAATTCCTATTTTTTCTTTGCCTTATATTTGTCGGATACCTGGGAAATACATTTTGGATAGGGTATTTAATCCACAGAAGACTTATGAGCAGGATAGAATTGTATCGCAAAATAAATCAGTTTATCCACAAGATAGGCTTTGATATCAGGCGTTTCCCGACAAGAGATCAACGTATGTTGTTACAATATCTGCAGGGCCATCAGGTAAATGATTGTTTTGATATTGGCGCCAATACAGGTCAATTTGGAAAACTAATTCGTTCACTTAACTTTAAGGGGAAAATATATTCATTTGAACCCCAATCAAAAGCTTTTGAAACATTGAACAAAACTGCCTCGGGTGACAGCCAATGGGAGGTGTATAACATTGGATTAGGCAATACAGATGGAAAATCTATTATAAATATTTCAAAAAATTCTGTAAGCAGTTCTATCCTTGAAATCAATAAATTTCTTGTTGAAACTATTCCCGAGACTCAATATATTTCAAACGAAGAGATTAAAGTCAACCGCCTGGATACTTTCCTGAAGGATATTAATTTCAAGAAGAAATTTTTTCTGAAAATAGATGCCCAGGGTTTTGAATCAAAAATATTAGAAGGAGCCGAAGGTTGCTTTAATGATATATATGCTTTGCAGCTTGAAATACCCTGCGTTTCACTGTATGATGGAGAAAAACTATTTGATGAAATGAAAGATTTTATTGAATCAAAGGGATTTTATTTGTCATCGCTTGAAAGCAGCCTTGTAGATCCAAAGAACGGAAGGCTATTAGAAGTAGAAACTATTTTTCTAAGAGAAGAATAAAAACTCAGGCATATTTTATCAAATAGAAGTAATTCGTTCAATTTGAATTAATATCCCAGCACGATTTTATATTTTTTCATTCAAATAGTATTATGAAATTATAGGATATTATTTTTGGGAAAGAATATCAAATTAATTAAAAAGAAGGCTAATATTTCATAAATCCAATACGTTACAAAATGACCAATGGGTTTCTTTATTTTAAAAATAGGTACTAATAAACAGACCGCTTTGAAAAATGCTGAAGATTTAAAAATCACTATCATAACAGTTTGCAAAAACAGCGAACGATTTTTAGATGAGACAATTAAGAGCGTATCCAATCAAACCTATAAAAATGTTCAATACATTATTATCGATGGAAATTCAACTGACGGTACGGTAGAAATTATTAAAAAAAATTCACCAAGCATTTCTTTTTGGCTAAGTGAAGAGGATGGAGGAATGTATGATGCAATTAATAAGGGGTTAAAACATTCTACTGGCAATTATATATTAATACTCAATTCGGATGATGTTTTAGCATCTGATGAAACTGTAAAAAATGTGGTTCACCAGATAGATATTGAAAGGTTGGATTATTATTACGGAAATATTATTAAATCTAAGAAGGGGAAGGATAAAAAAGTGAAACTGTTTCCAGTTTCATTTAAACAACTATTACTATCCACTCATGGCACTTTTGTCCCACACCCATGCCTTCTTATTTCAGCTGAATTGAATAATAAACTGAATGGCTACGACCAACAATATAAATATGCATCAGACTATGACTATATATTGAGAGCTTTGTCTGCTCCGGGTAGCAAAGGAAAATATATTGATGTATATATATCAAAGTTCAGGATACATGAAAACAGTATTACAGCGGGAGGAAATATAGATAAAGAAAGAAAAACAATAATTCTGCGACATGGGTATTTTCAATGTAATTATTTTAGCCGTTGGGCCTCTTATTATACATTATGGATATATTACAAACTAATAAACCTTGGACAAGGTTACAAAGAGGCTCAGGTTTAGATTATTGGAGCAATTTATTACTATTGCTTTATATCCTTACCATGCCATTTGTTTCGGCATTTGCATATACAGACATTATTTCAATGCCACTTATTCTTGCAGTGTTTTTGTTTATACTGATGCTTATTAAAATTATTCAATCCGTAAAATTGCCTGAAGGTTTTCTTGGGTTCGACTTGATAATAATTTCCTTTTTCTCTTTCCTGGTTCTTTTTTCTTTTATAATAAATGGCTGGGGCAATTCTAAATCTTTAAACCACACTGCGGCTTATCTTTCCACTTTCATGCTATTTTATGTAGGCATAAAATTTACTCTTTTTAATATACAGGATAAACAGCTGTTGTTAAAAAGGATATTACAATTCATTAGTTATACAACTGTTATCAGTGCAGTCTATGCTATTGCGGAATTTATTTCATTTAACGCTTTCGGTGTTAATTTTAATAATTATATACCTAGGCCAAACGAAGCAGAAGCATGGTATAATCCAACTGTACTGTCGCTTTTTTACCGGGCCAGAGGATTTGCCCCGGAATCAGGGCACTTTACATTTATGATGGAATTATTTAGTCCATTGGTAGTTTATTACTTCTACTTTTCGGGTCTTTGCAAATGGGGAAAAGTAAAAAAAGCTATATCTTCTACTTTTATTGTTCTCAGCTTTATTTTTGCAGTAAGCACAGCATCTTTTGTAATCGTTCCTATAGCAATTTTGTTTGCCTCTTTAGTCTATGCGAAANNAAAAGAATATACTTTTATATAAAAAGTCACCTACCCAAATTTGTAGTTAATACCATAATTATCTCCGCAATAGTTCTGATATCGAATTATTTATTTTCCTTTTACTCCCTTGTATTTTTAAGTATAATGGATAAAATGGATTCATTCTCTTATGATGACAGGCAGGATAGAATCAATTTTTTTTATAACAACTTTTTTCACCTTGATTTTTTGAAAAAACTTTACGGGGCAGGACCGGCCGGATCTATCCTTATGGGTTTTGATGAAACCAGAAGTATCCTTTCTTTATATTATTCCGTCACTTTTGAACTTGGCTTTTTGGGCCTGCTATGTATTTTATTATTTTTTTCTTATACATTATTAAATTCATTAAAGATTAAAACCAAAATTGGTTTTTTTCTTCTTATATCAATTATTTCTGGAGTTTTCCATTTTCATTTCATCGCTAATTTTTGGTACCCCTGGTTTTGGTTTATAGCTGCCTTTACTATTTTTTGCAATAAAACATTTGCTCATGAATAAGAAGAGAATCATTCATTTTATTAGAAATTTGTGTCATTTCAACTCACTTTTCATGCTGATATTTCCTTTTCAGCTTCTGGCCAAAGATTTNNAAGTGACATATTCTGCAATAGAAGCCCTTTCCAAAATGATAAAGTTCATATAAAAGACTTTGGTGCTGTTGGTGATGGAAAAATAAACAATACAATAGCATTTCAAAAGGCATCTGCCTATCTCCAGACCAATGGAGGAATACTGATTATTGATCCGGGAACTTATATTGTTGGCAAACAAAAATTATCCGGGAATTACCTGGCAGGAGGATCTTTTATGCCGGAGCCTATCCTTATTTTTAGTGATGCCAAAAAACCCATTATAATTTTGGGCTATAATGCAATATTAAAGGCCGCTGATGGATTAAAATTCGGATCATTTAATCCCGTAACCGGAGAAAAAGATAGTATTCGTAAAAAAGGTAACCAAAGTGATTATTATGCGGTTCCTTATATTTTTATATATGCGGTTCAATGTGCTTCAATTTCAGTAAAAGGCATTACTCTTGATGGTAATTCGGGTAAATTAGATATTGGACCGGCTTTTGGACCAGAAGGTATCCAATTACCTGCTATAGGTATAGGTCTTTATAGCAATAAAAATGTCAATCTTGCCGATTGTTACATACATCATTTTGCTCTGGATGGTATTATTATATCGTGGACAGGCTTAAAAGATAACGACCCAATTTACCCCCACACGATTTCCAATGTGAAAGCTGAATATAATGGCAGGCAAGGTTTATCCTGGGTGGGAGGTAATAACCTAACGGTGATAAATTCTGAATTTTCATCAACCGGAAAAGGACTGAATAATGGTATTCCTGTCGTAAGCAAACCTTCTGCAGGCATCGATATTGAAATTGAAAATTCTATAATCAGAAACGGCAATTTCATTAACTGCCTTGTGTACAATAATACCGGACCAGGTATAATGTCGATAGGTTATACAACCTCCAATATCAATTTTTCCAAATGCACTTTTATCGGTACCACCAATAGTGCTGCATATCCAAAATCTGAAGAATTCTCTTTTGATAGCTGCACTTTTGTTGGTATAGTACAAAGGATTTTTGGTACGCCTGATAAAAGCAAAGCAACCACGTTTATAGATTGCCACTTTACCCTCGATTCCACAAAGTCGCCGGACGGAAAAGTCTTTGGCGATACCTGGGAATTTTATGAAGGCCAAAATGTGCTTTTCAAAAATTGTGAATTTGACGCGGATGGCAAAAAGCTGCCAACTTTTAATACACCCGAAATCACATTTCTAGATTGTACGTTTTCTCAAAACAGCGATGCAAATTTTAATGCAGCCGCCTTTTTTGAAGGAACAACAAGGTTCATAATGAAAGGCAAGGGAAAAATAGATGCCTCCAATGCACATGTTACAGGTAAATTAATTTACAATAATAAGAGCGTACCTGATTTCAAGAATTTGAGGTGAGGATTACAGAATTAACCAAATGGTCTTAACTAAGCCTGATTTGGCAATACCATTTAATTACACTTTTTTTGGTGGGTAACAAAAAATTGAACCCCTGTTGAAAATTCTCCATTTAATCTACACAAACGGCATATCAGGGGCTGAAAAATATCTGCAGGACTTGCTGCCTGCGTTAAATGATCTGGATATTCATTGTGAATTAATCTGTATTTGCCCAAAAAAAAATAGTAAAATCCTTTCTGAATATTGCCAAAAAATGGAACAAAAAGGAGTAAAGTCGACTCTGCTGACAACTTCTTCAAAAATTTCATATCTGAGAATTGCAGGGAAAATCGCCACTTACCTGAAGTCAAATAATATTGGTGTTATTCACGCTCACTTATTTAGTGCGGACCTTATTTCAGTTTTGATAAAAAAATTATTTATTAAGAAACTGGTTATCTTTTCTACCAAGCATGGTTATGAAGAAGAATATTTAGTACAATATGGATTGGGAAATAAGAAGGTTCCGGGAAATCCCTACTATTATATTACGCGATACGTTATCAAAAATATAGATCATAATTTCACTGTATCAAAGGCACTTTCCAGGTTATATGCTCATATAAAATTGGTGAAAGAAGAAATGCCCTTTATCCATCATGGTATAAACGTTCAGCCTATTCCGGGAAAAGACACTCAACTTGAAGGCGATCCTAAAATCCTGATGGTTGGCCGATTATCAACTATCAAAGGGCACTCTTATCTAATAAAGGCACTCCCTGAGATTATAAAAAAATTTCCAGCTCTCACATTAATTCTTGCAGGAGAAGGACCGCTTAAGGAAGACTTAGTAAGACTTTCAACTTCGCTTAATCTTAACAATCACATTAATTTTGTTGGTTATGCAANNTCTTTTTGAATCATTCGGGCTGGTTTACATAGAATCATTTGCTCTCAAAATTCCGGTTGTAGCTTTTGATGCCGAAGCGGGAAATGAAATAATTGAAAATAACCAAACAGGCTACCTCGTTCCGAAGGAAGATATAAATGCCCTGGCTGAGAAAATTATTTACTTATTGGAAACACCAGAAGAAAGAGCAAGAATCGCTGAAAATGCTTATGAGAAATATCTTAATTATTTCAATGCTGAAAGGATGGCCAAGGAAACTGCGGCTTGGTATCGAAAATTCCTAAATCCAGATTCTGGAAATATTTCATNNGATGATTAATAATGAGTTATAAAAATCATCCATAAAAAGTTTCCGCCTTCATAAATTTCAAAAGTCATTTGATCTGAATACTAACTGTTTGATACTTTTTAGGTCATTTTCGCGTTTATTATTACATAAATAAAGGTTTTCAGATATATAATTATTTTAGAATTACCGGTAATGTCCCTTATTTCTGCACTCTTAAGATTGATATTAAGAATGCTTCAGTCCATATTTTTTGTTTTGAGAATAATCAAATTAAAATTGTTATTCCCTGGAATAACTATTGATTTCAAATCAAAAATAGAAAGTCATTGCTCAATAATATGCGTTGAAGGAGGGAAGCTCAATATTTTGAATTCGCAAATATCCTTTTGGACAAAAATTGTATCAGATACGGGAAGCAATCTAAAGAGGAAAAATTCGTNNTCCTTATCATTTGCAGATTTCGCCAAGAACGAAATTGTTTAACTCTTTCAGAAGATTATTTATATTACTTGGTATTGATAAAATTCTTCCAACTTTCACAAGACATCGCTGTATAAACTCTTTCGCAGGCAAGTTAATACCTCCTAATTATTTATACTATTCCAGGTCCATGCGCAACCTTTCTTTTGAAGGAATCAATATGAAGCTTGATATAAGCGACGCAGTTGAGCATTTTACTTATTATTCTTTTGACGAGCCAGCATTGCAACGGCTTTATTTGTTTGTTAAGCCCGGAATGACAATAATAGATATTGGTGCCAACATCGGTGCNNTGTGCTATAACGCTCAACCTGGCGAAAAGGGTGGGAGTTGATGGCAAAGTATTTTCATTTGAACCCTCCTCCTATAATTATCGGAAAGCTTTGAATAATATCAGGCTCAATAATTTTTCAAATATTAAATTAATAAACCAGGGGCTCGGAAACGAAAGAACTAACGCCTGCCTATATAACGTAAATCTCAAAAATAGGGGAATGCAACGCATACTCGGTGACAAAGGCAAAATTAGTTCCTATGATAAAACTGAAGTAGAGATAGATACACTCGACAGAAGTATGCAACAATTCGAAATACCTTTGCCTTCTATTATCAAAATTGATGTGGAAGGATATGAGTTTAGGGTTCTTCAAGGAGCTTTAGAAACATTGAAGAAAAATAAACCTGTTTTATTCATTGAACTGGATGATAACAATTTAAAAGAACAGGGTAACAATGCAAAAGAACTTGTTGAATTTCTTCTTCAACTCCGATATAATATTATAAATGCCAATAATGGAAAAACTGTTAACGAAGGAACTGATTTTACCAATTGCCATTTTGATATACTATGCACATAAGCCTTAATTATTATCCTATTTTCCAAACTTTATTTAATGGCTTTTTATAAATCATTAAAAAATCAATATAACTACTCCGCCCTAAAAACAATGGGCCTATATACTTTTGCAAATTTTTTTGGAAAAGGCTTGTCTTTTCTTTTACTTCCTCTTTTCACAAACCCAAAATATTTAACTCCAGCTGATAATGGTTTACTGAGTCTTTTCAGCCAGGCAATTATATTTCTTATACCATTTATTAGTCTGGGAGTATTGCAATCAACTTCTGTTGACTATTTCAAATTAGATAAAAAAAGTTTTAAAGACTTTTGCACGACAGGTTTTTCAATGGTAGTCTTCATGTCGATGATTTCTTTTCTGATTTTCTATCTTTGTCGTAGTTTTCTATTTCAACGATTTTCTTTCCCTACAACATTTATTTGGGCAATTCCACTATTAACACTCATGGTTTTTTGTTATGAATTTGTAATGTTAATTATCCGCAACCGGAATAATATCGTGACCTATGCGAATATCAATGTTACCAAAACCTCTATCGAACTGGGCCTTGCAGTGCTATTTATCGTATTTCTCGCATGGGGCTGGCGCGGAAGGGTCGCCGGAATGATAATAGCCACAGGTTTGGTCGCTATCTATGGTATTTATTTCCTGGTAAAAAATGATTATTTATTTGGTTCAATTAAAAGAAATATAATTTATAATGAACTACAATACAGTATTCCCATAGTGACTATGCAGCTAAGTATGTTCTGTCTCTTTTCATCTGATAGTTTTTTATTAGCAGGCATAACAAGAAATAATTCCCAGGTAGGGATTTACGGTATGGCGTGTGTATTTGGTTCAATTATAATCACTCTTGGAAGCGCATTAATTCAATATATGGTTCCAAAAATAAACAAGACTCTTTCCCATACAGAAATAGACTATAGCGGCATCCGCAATCAATTTCTAATTTTTGTAAGTATTATGGCCTTTGCTTTTGTAACCTTATTATTTTTGGTACCTATCGCCTATCGCCTATTTATTAATGAAAATTACTGGCCGGGTATTCGGTTTTATTATTTTATTTCTACAGGATATTTTTTTTGGACAATAAGCTTCTTCTTATATACATTTTTATTTTACCATAAGCAAAAGAAAATCTTATTTACACTCGCAATCATTTCAATCATAATTAGCATTTGCAGTAACTATTATTTCATTAAATATTTTAGTTCACTTGGTGCAGCCATATCAGTTTGTTGCATTTATTTTATAGGTATGTTACTCTCAATTATTGCAACAAAAAAATATTGGAGGCCTTTAATATATTCTCCGGTCAGATGAAAAAGACTGTTCTTTATATTATAGATTCATTAGAAAAAGGTGGTGCAGAAATCATGTTGGTTTCACCGCTAACAGAAATACACCGGCATTATAAAATAATATTGGTCACACTTAGGCCCGAAAATGTTTTTAAAGAAAATGAATTGATTTATGACAGAAGGTATTGCCTGGATATGAAAAGCAGGCACAATTTACTTACAGCTTCCAAAAAGCTAAAAAAAATTATTTCTGAAAATAATGTTACGCTCGTCCATTCTTTTCTTTATTGGAGCAGTATTGTATCAAGGATTGCCTGCGGCAAAAAGATACCTTATACTTTCAGCCTTGCAACAATGATGAATGGGGGCGTTTATCGACTTAAAAAATGGAGCGGCTATACCCTGCTGCTTGATCGCTTTACTTATCGCAAAAATCATTTTGTAATCTCTCCCACAAATGAAGTATTACTTGACTTTGAAAACTCTGTCGGACTGAAAGGACGATCTGCAGTATTATACAATTTTGTAAAGAGAGAATTTTTTAATCATGAAATTGATTATAAATTTTCTAATGATACATTGAAACTGGTAGCTGTAGGAAATTTAAAAAGTGTAAAAAATTACCAGCTTCTCATTGAAGCGTTTAAACTTCTTGGAAAGACTCCTGTGTCTTTAGATATTTATGGTGAAGGGGCCGAAAGGTCTTCTTTACAACAGCAGATTGAAAAATTCGGTCTTTCAATCGAGTTAAAAGGAAGCCAGGAAAATATTTATGAAATACTTCCTCAATATGATGCATATGTTATGAGTTCTTTTATTGAGGGTTTCGGCGTTTCTGCCGCAGAAGCAATGGCAGTGGGTCTTCCACTACTATTGTCGGATATAAAAGTGCTTAGGGAAATTTCAGAAGGTAATGCTTTATTTTTTGACCCTTTTAGACCTGAAAGTTTTGTTGCCGTTATCCACAAAATCCTTTCAGGAGAAGTAGATCTAAAAAAATTATCTGAAAAAGTAAAAAAAATTGCGAGGAACAATTATACCCAGGAAAAATATTTGCGGGGACTTTTTGATGTATATCAGCAGATCATTTCAGGCTCCGTTTTGGAAGGCAATAAAATAAAATGAATCAAAAAAATGTGCGGCATAACAGGTTATATTTCATTAAATAATACCATAGACCCCAGNNACAGGGGCCCGGATGCCGAAGGGTTTTACTTTAATGATGATAAAAAAATTGGGTTAGGGCATAGGCGCCTTTCTATATTAGATCTTTCTGCATCTGCAAACCAACCAATGTTTTCTTCCAATGGAAGGTTTGTAATCATTTTTAATGGTGAGGTTTATAATTTTAAAGAACTACGGCAAAAATTAAAAGATAAAGGCGCTAACCTGAAGACTAATTCAGATACTGAGGTTATTTTAGAATTATTTGCCGAACGNNAATTAAACGGGATGTTTGCCCTGGCCATTTTTGATATCAGTAAAAATATACTCACACTTGCAAGGGACCACGCAGGAATAAAACCTCTTTTTTTCTACTTTGATGACGGTGATTTTGTATTTGCCTCAGAACTAAAATCAATTCGTCACATAAAGAAGGCTGCCCTAACCATCAATAAAAAAGCTATCCCTTATTTTCTGCATTTAGGCTTTATCCCACATCCCTTAACTATATATAATAAAACAGAAAAATTTCCAACTGCGCATTTTCTTCAATTAGATGTAAGTTCAATGAACGCTAATAATTTAAATGCTGAAATATTACCTTTCTGGAAGCCTGAGAACATCATAGAAAAGGACTCTATAAAAGATGAGAAAAAGGCAAAGGGAACGCTAACTTCATTATTATTTGATTCCATAGAAAAACAATTAATCAGCGATGTACCAATTGGTACGTTCCTGAGTGGCGGGGTAGATAGTAGCCTTGTAACGGCAATAGCCAGTAAAGTAAGCAAACAAAAAATAAATTCATACAGTATAGCAATTGATGATGGAAGGTTTAATGAATCAAAATATGCACAACAGGTTTCCAGGCATTTACAAACCCAACACCATGAATTCAATGTGAAAGAAAAAGAAGTTGCTGAATTGATAAATGAACTGATCTGGGTGTATGATGAACCCTTTGCAGATTCTTCAGCGTTCCCCACCATGATGGTTAGCCGGCTGGCCAAAAAAAATGTGACCGTTGCGCTGAGTGGAGATGGGGGCGATGAATTATTTATGGGATATGGCGCTTATAGTTGGGCTAAAATTTTGGATGAAAGTTGGGTTCCCCTGGCTAAACTTCCATTATTTTCAATTTCAAAACTTTTGAATGACAGGTACCAGCGGACGGGAAAATTATTTGCTTATAATAAAAGGGGAAATTTAAAAACGCATATATTTTCCCAGGAACAATATTTTTTCAGAGAGCAGGAATTATCTAATANNCTTATTGAGGAAAACATGAACTTAAACACCAACAGAAAATTGACCCCGGTGGAAGAACAATCTCTCTGGGATTTTAATTATTATCTACCTGATGACCTCCTTGTAAAAACTGACCGGGCCAGTATGCATTATTCACTGGAGATTAGGGTTCCGCTGCTTGATTACAGGATAACCGAATTTGCATTTAATTTGGATACTAATCTTAAAATAAGAGGAAATGAAATGAAATACCTTCTGAAGCAGGTTTTATATGATTATCTGCCGGAAGAAATTTTCCGGCGTCCTAAATGGGGATTTAGCATTCCGCTGAAAAAATGGCTTAAAACAGATCTTTCTTATCTTATTGAAAAATATACTTCTAAAAGCATTATTGAAAAATATAATTTCCTGAATTATGAGGAAGTTGAAAAACTAAAAAAACTATACAATTCCGGGAAGGATCATCTATTCAACCGGTNNTGGAGGAAAATAGTATAAACTGATGAGTGATAAGAAAAATATCCTTTTTATTTCATACGATGGAATGACTGACCCGCTGGGTCAAAGCCAGGTAATTCCCTACCTGGCAGGACTTTCTAAATATGGCTACCGCTTCACAATTCTAAGTTGTGAAAAACCTCAAAGATTTGCACTAAATAAAAAAAATATCGAAACCATTTTAGATACTTTTCATATAAAATGGGTTCCCCTTCTTTATCATAAAAAACCGCCCGTTATATCTTCAATGTATGATGTGCTAATGCTNNCTTTGATATGGTTCACACACGTGCAGGTTTACCCGCTCTTATTGGTTTATGGATGAAGAAAAAATTAGAAGTAAAATTTCTTCATGATATCAGAGAATTTTATGCAGATAGCCGGGTAGATGGAGGGATATGGAATTTAAAAAATATTTTATACAAAACTATTTATGACTTTTTCAAAAGAAAGGAGGAAGAACAGGTTAAATATTGCGATGGAATGGTTTGCCTGACTTATGCCGGAGAAAATATTATCAGGCAGTTGCCTCAATTTAATAATGGGAAAGTTCTCGAAGTAATTCCATGTTGTGTTGATATGGATTTATTTGACCCTGCAAAAATAAATAAGGAACAAAAAAGGGACATTGAAAGAAAATTAAATATCAGCGAAGNNTTACCTGGGATCAATTGGGGGCTGGTATCTCACCAACGAAATGATGAAAATGTGCAAGAAAATTTCTGACAGAATACCAAATGCAAGATTTTTATTTATTTCACCGGATGAACATGACAGTATATCTGAGACAGCAAGAATGTTTGGCATTACCCCGGATAAAATTATAGTAAGAAGTGCTCAAAGAAGTGAAGTCCCTTTACTGCTTTCTCTAAGTAAATTTTCTATCTTCTTTATTAAAACCTGCTATTCCAAGAAATCCTCTTCCCCTACAAAGCATGCAGAAATAATGGCAATGGGAATTCCATTGATCACAAATTCAGGAGTAGGAGACGTTGCGGATATAGTTAATAAATATCATTCAGGTATAGTTATTGATAATTTGAATGAAGAGAGCTTTGCATCAAATTCGGAAAGGATGTTAACAGCTCATTTTGATTCACAGAAAATAAGAAGTGGTGNNTTGAAAAATACAGGCGTGTTTATGATTCTATATTAAAATAACCTTACAATTTTTTACCAACCGCATGGTAATAAGGTACACCCAGGCTAAAGCGAATTTCTGTGAGGCCGGCATTTTCCATCATTTTACCAATTTCATCTTTTGAAAATCTTTGCTCCAGCCTGGTACCAAACCGGTCAAGTGCATCATTTCTTATTATAAAGTATGGTTTGTTACTATACGCACTCAATGGCATTTTTTTCGCAAGGCGCGGAAAGCCGGTTAGAAAAAGAAATCGGGCCATANNAGGATAAAGGGCAAATAGATCACAATGGAAATGATATCACAAACCGCAACTTTTATTTTTGAGGGTAACCTGGAAATGATATTTCTTATAACATTTGTAAATTTAAATAATGCTTTCATAGCAAATCCTCTTGAATCCAAATTGTAATACAGGTACACATAAAAATATCCTCCTCCTTTCACTTTTTTTACGCAATCAATCAGCGCCTTTTTCGTATCAGGAACGTGATGCAATACACCCACGCTCATGGCGAAATCGAAAGTTTCATCCGGGAACGGTATCGTATCTATTGATGCTTTGGTAAGCCTTACATTCTGAACCTGGCTTAATAATTTATCAGCTGCAAATATGGCGTCACTGGGATCAATCGCTTCAATGAAACCTGCTTTTGAAGCAAGATATTTGGTCCAACGGCCGGTTCCGCAACCAATATCAAGGGCATAGGTTTTCTTATTAACCATTTTTTCATCAATGATATCGAAATATTCTGCCGCTGCAGCTTTAATTCTTTTGTCTGTAAAATCACTAAATTTGATCCATTCCTGGCCAAAATCATTTACTACAGTCTTATCGATATTTCCACCATTAATATTAAAAATGCTTACTTCCTTGTTTTTTAATTGCACAACCTCTTCAGGTTCTCTCGAATAGGAACAAATCAAATTCATCATTAAAATTTTATACCCAAACAAAAATATGTTTAATACGTTGACAAAAAATAGTTTTAATATCTAAACTTTGGAAACCGTCAAAATAAAATTATATTGAACCGATTCTTAATAGTTGGAGCTGGTTTTTCAGGAGCTGTTTTGGCATATAGGCTTTCGCAACTAATAGCTGATTGCAAAATCGATGTTTGGGAAGAAAAATCACACATAGCCGGCAATTGTTACACTGAAAGGGATGAAAATACGCAGGTTATGGTTCACAGATATGGGCCTCATATTTTCAATACTGATAAAAAGGAAATATGGGATTTCGTTGATCAATTTATAAAGTTACAACCATACACCCATAAAGTGAAGGCTATCAGTAATAGGAAGGTATATTCACTCCCCGTTAATCTTAAAACAATTAATCAGTTTTTTAATAAAACTTTTTCACCTGCTGAAGCAAAAAAATTCTTGGAACAACAGGGCTTAAGATTTAATGGTAAGCCTCGGAATTTTGAGGAACAAGCTTTGAGATTGATCGGGCCGGACCTATACAAAGCTTTCTTTTATGGATATACAAAAAAACAATGGGGATGTGAGCCGAAGGAATTGCCGGCAGCAATATTCAAAAGATTGCCCGTTAGATTTAATTATGATGACAGTTATTATGACAATCCTTTTGTGGGCATTCCTGAGGAAGGATATACACCTTTTGTCAAAAAATTACTTGGTGATAAAAAAATAACGGTTGAGCTTAACAGAAAATTCTCCTCTTCCAGTGACCTTCCTCTATATAACCATATTTTTTTCACTGGCCCGATAGATTCTTTTTTCGATTACAAATTTGGAAAGCTTGGTTACCGAACTGTGTATTTCGAATCATTTTATGCAGATGGGGATTACCAGGGTACTCCTGTTATCAATTATTGCGACGAATCTGTCCCTTATACCCGCATTACAGAACATAAACATTTTGCACCCTGGGAAACTCATGATAATACCATTTGTTTTAAAGAATTCAGTAAAGAAACATCCAAAAACGATATTCCATATTATCCTAAAAGACTGGCAGCTGACAAAGAACTTTTGCGTCAATACAGAACTGAATCCGAAAAACTCTCCAATGTTTCATTTTTAGGCAGACTGGCCACTTACCGGTATATGGATATGCATCATGTGATAGGTGAGGCATTAAACTTCTCAGAAAAATTTATGGCTGCTTTCAGAAACGGAACAAAAAGGCCAGTTTTCCCAAATACCGAAAGCTTATAATCAATTCTCCTTTCTCCGATAGATTTTCCCCAGTTTCCATTACGGCTTAATAGTTTGCTAAAGCCTTGTCTTTTTTCACTTTAGGGATATAAAATTCCCACCAGGAGAACAATATAAGCTCTCGCTAAGCGTTATTGCTTTACTATCCATTTTTCAACATAAACACCCATTTCAATGGACAAGGTTATAGCCATAATTGTTACATATAACCGACAATTACTGCTGTCCCAATGCTTATCTGCCTTGAGAAATCAAACCCGAAAAATTGATAAAATTCTCGTTATAAATAATGGCAGCACAGACCAGACAGAATCATGGCTGAGAAGCCAACCGGATATTGATTTTATTACCCAGGAAAATTTAGGGGGTGCCGGNNAATCAAAACTGCTTTTGAAAAGCAATTTACCTGGATTTGGCTAATGGATGATGATGGATATCCGAAGGAAGACGCATTAGAAATGCTATTGCAAGGTGACGATGAAGATTTATGCCTCAGAAATTGCACCGTCATAGATAAAGATGATAAAAAAAGTTTTGTCTGGAGAACAGGTAAATATAAATCGATTGAGGAAGTAAAAGATCCTATAATTAAGAATGTAGCACATCCTTTTAATGGAACGTTACTTCATCGCAGGATCATTGAAAGGGTCGGCTATCCTAATCCTGATCTATTCTTATGGGGCGATGAGACTGAATATTTTTACCGTATTATTCAAAAAAATAAAATTCCATATTACACAAAAGCTACCAGCATTCATTATCATCCGGCTTCCGCATATTCATTTAAAAATGATTGGAATTTCAACAGCAATTGGAAAATGTACTATTATATACGAAACAGATTTTATATTCTTAAAACTAAATTCAGTAATAGCAGGTTAACTGCATTTTTCATGTATTTAGGATTTTTATTAGCTTTTGCCGGAACAGTAATTATCTTCCAAAAAACAAACAAATTAAGAAAACTCAGTTTTATTTTCTGGCCAATGGCCGATGCTTTCACTAATAATTGCGAGGCCACTCCTGCTTCAATCCTGAAAAAAATTTCCCAGACATCACCGTATTGGCCTTTTACTATTTTAATATACCAGTTAAAATCATTCACTATAATGATAAAAGGAATGTTTTCCTCCAATGTTGGTAAACTGAAGAAAGCCTGATAGCATATTAAATTATAAACTTGAAAGCATTATTATAGATGAATTATGGCGACTTTATATTATTTCCCTTATTTCTCATAATACTCAGTTTGTTTTTCAGAGTTATCCGGAAATCGTACAAAGACCCTTTACTTAGGAAATATCATCGAATAGGCTTTTGGGTTAAGATATTAGGATGTATCATTTTTTGTTTATATAGCGTCTATCTATACCCGGCAGATTCCATCGGTTTATACCAGGAAGAAGGCGTTAATATTTACCATCTCATTTTGAAGAATTCCAGTCATTTACATTGGCTTTTTCAGGAAGGAAAAAATTTTGATGAATCATTTCTGAAGAATCCTCACAATGCAGGATATTTCAGGTCTGAAGGAAATTTTATGGTGGTCAGATTTGTGGCATTACTATCTTTTCTTTCCGGAGGCAGGTATGCAGTAACAAGTCTTTTTTTCGCCAGTATTGCATTTTCAGGTGTTTGGAAGCTCTTCTTATTCTTTTATGAGCAATATCCCGGAATGCACAAAAAATTGGCGATTGCAATTCTGCTTTTCCCGTCATTTGTATTTTGGAGCTCGGGAATCTTAAAGGATACACTATGCATTGCATCACTTGGCTGGATAACCTATTCGCTTTATGAAATATTCTATAGGAGAAAACATCTTCTTAAGAATTCAATTATTCTCTTCGTATTTGGATACATGTTGGCCGTTTTAAAAGTTTATATTCTTATATCATATGCTCCATTTTTTATGCTCTTCATCATTTTAAAGAATATACAGACCATAAAAACCAAATTTTTCAAATATTTACTGGCTCCTTTTTTAATCATGTCCTGCCTGTTAGTTTTTACTAAAATCCTCACTTCGTATGATGACGAGTTGGGAGGTTATGCTGTAGATAGCGTTACATCAAGTATTCAACAACTTAATGATGCATTTAAATCAATGGATGGCGATGAAAGTNNAGTCAAATTTTAATCTTGGGATTGAGTTTGACGGAACTTTCAAAGGGTTATTAAAATTAGCCCCTGCAGCAATTTTCACAACTTTCTTCCGGCCCTTTATCTGGGAATCCCATAAGATTTCTCAATTATTAGCTTCCGTGGAAAGTCTGTTACTCTTGTTTCTGACTCTGTATGTAATACTTAAAAGTGGCTTATTTACTTCTATTAAACTT
>PKYU01000044.1 GCA_003132765.1 Chitinophagaceae bacterium
ACAACGAACTAACTACTGATCAAAAAAAAGAAACAGAAAAGTTTTTGCTCTCCAACCGGCAATTTAAAGATGAATTTGATCTGATTGGTTTGGCAAGGCTGGTACCTGAAAATTCAATAGTATTTCCCAACAAGAAATTATTATCCCAGAAGGAAAAAACAGGAAAAGTTATCCCGGTATTATTTTGGAGCATTCTTGCAGTAGCAATTTTCATCGGTTTTGGAATATGGATTACCCAACTATATTCAAACCGCTCAAGACAATTACCTGCTATAGTTTCCCAACCGGTGGTGCCCAAGAAAACCCCTCCTGGTATAGAAAATAATATTATTCCGGAGAAACAAACTGCTAAGGATATTGTTCAATCACCAGTTACTTCTCCCGAAAAAAAGGTCCATTCTGTTATGGGAAAAGTGAAAAACCCTTTAGACGAAAGAATTGATCATAGCTCTAAACTTTTAGAATCATCTGCCATTACAAAACAGGCTGTTGATTCAAGTGTTGCCATTTCCGTCCCACAAAAAATTGCTGATAAAATTTCAATAGAAGTCCCGGCAATAAAAAATTTAGATGATGAACAAATCGTTACAGTTGATAATACTTTGCAAGCCGGGAAATTATCACAAAATAAGATGACGGGTAATAGTGTTAATGCTGAGCCAGCAACTGTAGCGCAAACTGTATCTTATACTCCGGAAGCTTCTGATAATAATCAAAATTATGTTTTCTACGATTTTCCTACTGATGAATTCAGGAAGACAAAGATGGGTGGCTTCATAAAAAAAGTGAAGCGTATTATTGAAAGAAACAATCCAATCAATCGAATTTTTTCAGGAAATGATGGGCCTTAGAATATAAAAGCAATTAATAGATATGAGATCAGATAAATTTTATTTTATGAAAAAGACAATCCTCGGTATTATAGGAATTATTATTGCTACTGGTTCCGTTGCCCAATCAGATACCATGAGCATCAAAAATCAAAGTGATACGATCCGTATCGGCGGTATGATTATATTAAAAAGAGGGAACTCGAATGATGGAAATAATTTTAGGGTCACTTTAGGTAACCGCCGTCAAAGAAAATCACCCAACATAAGTACGTCTTCCTTCATTGTGGATCTTGGTTTTGCCAACTGGGTTGATAAAACTAATTACACATCTGCCACTTCAGGAGGCTATCTTGTAAATCGTCCCGGCCAGGCGCCACTGGGACCAGGCGATTTTAAATTAAGAACAACAAAATCCAGTAACATAAATATTTGGTTTTTTATGCAACGCTTAAACTTAATTAAACATCATGTGAATCTTAAATATGGCCTTGGAATCGAGATGAATAATTTCCGTTTTCAATCTGCAGTAAGCCTTAAAGAGGAAGGAACCAATCCTTACAATCCTTCTCAAAATATTAATCATCCATTTATATTNNAAAATAAACTTGCGGCTGATTATGTAACAATCCCTTTCATGTTGAATTTTGCGACAAACCCAAATTCGGTTAACAAAGGTTTAAGTGTAAGCGCAGGAGTAAGCGTTGGCTATTTATACAATAGCCGCAATAAACAAATAAGCGATGAGCATGGGAAACTGAAAAACCATGGAAATTATGCTCTTGAAAACTGGAAATTTTCTTACATAGCAGAACTCGGGATGGGGCCAGTACATTTGTATGGTTCATATAGCCCTAATTCCATCTTTTCAAATGGCCTTAATTTAATGACCTATGCTGTTGGTATTAGATTCAGCAATTGGTAATTTCATAGAAGGTATTATGATTTTTATCAAGCCTGGAAGGTATAGAAATGATCTGTAATAAAAAGGATTCAACAATACTTTCTTTCTAAATTATCAGATCCTATTTACTCAAATGCATACTTCTTTCTTTATACAATTGCCTGAAGTAGGGATCGCGTAGATCCTTTATAAAACGAATGGATTCCCCGGTACTCTTCATTTCAGGGCCCAGTTCCTTATTCACATTTGGAAATTTATTGAAAGAAAAAACCGGCTCCTTTATGGCGAACCCTGTTAGCCTTTTCTCGAAAGTAAAATCTTTTAGTTTAGCCGCCCCTATCATAATCTTTGTGGCAATATTCAAATATGGTATCTGGTAAGCCTTAGCAATAAAAGGCGTTGTACGTGATGCCCTTGGGTTCGCTTCAATCACAAATACTTCCCCGTTTTTGATAGCAAACTGAATATTAATAAGTCCGTTTATATGCAAAGCACGGGCAATTTTTTCCGCGTATTCTTCCATAGTATGCACTATTAATGGCGACAGGTTAAACTCAGGCAATACTGCATTACTATCACCACTATGGATGCCCGCTGGCTCAATGTGCTCCATTACCCCCATCACATGAAAATCTTCGCCATCAAAAATCGCATCTATCTCAGCTTCCTGGCACCGATCTAAGAAATGATCAATTAAAATTTTATTATTAGGTAAATGCTTTAACAGGCTCAGTACACCTTTTTCCAGTTCTTCATCATTTAAAACAATACGCATGCGCTGTCCGCCCAAAACATAACTGGGCCTTACCAATACAGGATATCCAACTTTTTTAGCGACTTCAATGGCATCATCTGTATTAAATGCAGTTCCATAATTGGGATAAGGAATTTCAAGTTCTTTCAGCATATCACTAAACCGGCCACGGTCCTCTGCAATATCCATGTTATCGAAAGATGTACCAATAATTTTTATTCCTTTTGCATCAAGCCTTTTTGCCAGTTTTAAAGCGGTTTGACCGCCCAACTGTACTATGACTCCTTCCGGTTTTTCCAAATCTATAATATCCCAGATATGTTCCCAGAATACAGCTTCAAAATAAAGTTTGTCGGCGATATCAAAATCGGTGGAAACTGTTTCAGGATTGCAGTTGATCATGATGGCTTCATAACCACATTCTTTTATCGCCAGCAGACCATGTACACAGCAATAATCAAATTCTATTCCCTGACCAATCCTGTTAGGTCCACTACCCAACACTATAATTTTCTTTTTAGAAGAAGGGACGGATTCGTTGCGTATAATTTCGGTTTTCATTAATTTGACTAATATTAATCATTCAAAGGTGCTATAAAAATACGGAGTCTTCGCTTTAAACTCAGCGCTGCAGGTATCAACCATTTTATACACCCTCGTAATACCAAATTCTTTTCTTTTTTCATAAATATCCTCGTCCGTGCTTCCATCTTTCATTATCCTGGAAATTTGTTCGTCTCCAAAACCCAGTTTTTTTGCTTTCATCATAAGTTCTGGTGAAATGTTTTCCAAACTAACTTTAGAAAGCTCCTTTTCACAATCACAAATTTTTTGAATCTGGTAAATAAACCAACGGTCAATTCCGGTTGATTCACAGATGCGGCGAACACTTACTCCTATCATTAAAGCATCTTTGATCCTGAAAATTCGGTCCCATTTTGGAACTTTCAAATATTCTATGATCTCTTCCGCATACATCAGGCTTTTACCATAATAACCAAGCCCTACAGCTTCATTTTCCAGGCTTTGACACGCTTTTTGAATTGCTTCTGCAAAGCTTCTGCCAATTGACATTACTTCTCCAACAGATTTCATCTGAAGTCCGAGTGTATCATCAGCCCCTTTAAATTTATCAAAATTCCAGCGGGGAATTTTTACAATAACATAATCAAGAGCGGGTTCAAAATAGGCTGAAGTAGTTTGGGTTATTTGGTTTTTTAACTCATCCAAATAAAAGCCAATAGCAAGCTTGGCAGCTATTTTTGCAATTGGATACCCTGTAGCTTTACTTGCCAATGCCGAAGACCTGCTCACTCTTGGATTTATCTCAATAGCAATAATTTCTTCAGTCTGCGGATTTAAAGCGAATTGCACATTACAACCTCCGGCAAAATTTCCCAAATCCCGCATCATGGCAATGGCTGTATTACGCATTTTTTGAAAGGCTGTATCGCTCAATGTCATAGCCGGAGCAACTGTTATAGAATCGCCCGTATGAATCCCCATTGGGTCAAAATTTTCTACCGTACAAATGATCACTACATTGTCATTATTATCACGTAACAATTCCAGCTCAAATTCTTTCCAGCCCAGCATCGCTTTTTCTACCAGCACCTCATGCATAGGAGAAGCTGTAAGTCCACGGTTCAGGGCTTCATCCAGTTCATCCTTAGTGTGTACAAAGCTTCCACCCGTTCCACCTAAGGTAAAGGAGGGACGGATAACAAGGGGGAAGCCAATTTCCTGGGCAAATTCTTTTCCTTCAAGGAAGGAATTCGCTGTTTTTGCCGGAGCCACCTGGATACCCATCTTAATCATCCATTGCCTGAATTTTTCTCTGTCTTCGGCTTTATCAATCGCTTTAATATCTACTCCAATCAGTTTTACGTTATGCCTTTGCCAAATGCCCAATTCATCACCTTCTTTACAAAGATTTAGGGCAGTTTGCCCGCCCATGGTCGGCAAGACTGCGTCAATCTGATTTTCTTCAAGAATTTGTTCTATGCTTTCAATAGTAAGCGGAAGCAGGTACACTTTGTCAGCCATCATAGGATCAGTCATAATTGTTGCAGGATTGCTATTAATAAGTATCACCTTTATTCCTTCTTCACGAAGGCTACGTGCAGCCTGGGTACCTGCATAATCAAATTCACAAGCCTGGCCAATAATAATGGGACCAGAACCTATTATTAATACTGATGTAATGGAATTGTCGCGGGGCATGTATCTTAAAATCTGTGGCCGCCAAAAATAAAGGGAAATGTTGAAATGAGGCGTAATAAATTTCCTTTAAAATTTAATGCAACGAAATGCAAAAAAGTGAATAAAGCATTACTGTTTAATCCGGCATTGACTCTTATTATATTTTTTAGTTGTTAGATTTGTGATTATATGAAAATGTTAGTTGTAAGAAAGTACCCATTTAACAAAACGTTNNGTTCCTTTTATTAATTCTTCTCTCGATTTGTAGCATTGGTAAAGCGCAGCTTTTCCCAAATAAGAATTATCCAAAAGGATATTTTAATTACCCTTTAAATGCCAAAATTGGTATTGCTGCAAATTTTGGTGAGCTGCGCCCCGACCATTATCATATGGGTCTGGATTGTAGAACGGATCGGGTTCAAAACAGACCTGTAATGGCTGCAGCTGATGGATATATTGCCCACATTCGCATTGAACCTTTTGGTTTTGGAAGAGCTATATATATAAATCATCCAAATGGACTTACTACATTATATGGACATCTGAACAAATTTTTTCCGGCATTGGAAAAATATGTTAAGGAACAACAATACAAATTGCGATCCTGGAAAGTTTACCTTGATGTGCCACCGGGAATGTTCCCTGTAAAAAAAGGACAATTTATTGCCTATAGTGGAAATGCAGGAGGTTCACAAGGCCCACATTGTCATTTTGAAATAAGAGATACTAAAACTGACAAAGTACTAAACGCATTATTGTTTGAAATGCCTATACCCGATAATGTGCCTCCTACTATTGTTCGATTAGCCTTGTATGATAGAAATAAAAGCACATATAGCCAAATACCAAAATTATTTAGCCTTAAAAAAACAGGAGGTGGATATACTTCAGTTAATCCCGTTATCATTATTAATACTGATAAAGCAAGCTTTGGTATTTCTGCAAATGACAAAGTATCTGGTTCGGCCAATCCAAATGGTATTTTCCAGTCCATATTATATTTTGATCAAAAGGCGGTGGTGGGATTTCAGATAGATAGTATAACATACGATGAAACACGATACGTAAATGCCCACATCGATTATAAAACTAAAGAAGCAGGAGGCCCATATATTGAGCATCTTTCAAGACTGCCGGGCTATCCGCAGGGAGTTTACAAAGATTTTAGCGGTGATGGGGTAATTTCATTAACTGACAGCAATATTCACTCGGTTAAGATTGTTGTTAGCGATACTTATGGAAATACTTCAATACTTCAGTTCAATATAAAAAAGGCACGGGGAAACGAAGCAAATCAAGGAAATAATTCCTCTAACTTCAATCAATTGGAGTTTCGCCCTGGATTTACCAACATTTTTGAAAATGAAAATGTACAATTGATTTTAGATCAACAGGCGCTTTACGATTCCTTTGCTTTTGTTTTTTCAAAAGAGATCTCCAACTCTGCGAACTCCTTTTCTGATATTTATGTTTTAGAATCAGGACTGGTTCCTGTTCATGATTATTTCACATTAAGAATCAAGGCTGATAAGACAGTTCCGGAAAAATACAGGAACAGGATGCTTATTAAATGGAACTGGGGGAGTAAAACTGAAGTAAAAAAGGCTAATGGGGAAGGGGAATGGCTTACAGCAACATTTAGAGATTTTGGAGATTTCGAATTGATATCGGATGATATTCCACCGGTTATTACAGGTGGCTTTAAAGATAATTCCAATCTTTCGAAAGCTTCAAGGATCATCCTTGTTCCGAAGGACAATAACAAAGAAATCAAGAATTTCAGGGCGGAACTTGACGGGAATTGGCTGATGTTTACCAATGATAAAGGGAAGTCATTCATTTATAACTTTGATGAAAAGTGCGGACGTGGAATGCATGAACTTAAGATTTCCGTCCAGGATGAAGCAGGCAATACAACAGAAAAAATCTTTCATTTTACCAGATAAAAAATAATAACAATGGCACAATTATCGGAAGGGGAAAAAGCCCCTGCTTTTAAAGCAAAAGATCAAAATAGCAGTACTGTATCGCTTAGCAATTATAAAGGCAAGAAAGTAGTTTTATATTTTTATCCAGAGGACGATACTCCGACATGTACCGTGGAAGCCTGCAACCTGCGCGATAATTATAAGGTACTTCAGAAAAAAGGATTGGTCATTTTGGGCGTAAGCCCTGATGATGAAAAAAAGCACAAAAAGTTTGAAGAAAAGTACAAACTTCCTTTCACGCTTTTGGCAGACCCTGAAAAAAAGATTATCGAGAAATATGGCGTTTGGGGAGAGAAAAACATGTACGGCCGCAAATATATGGGACTCCTTAGAACTACATTCCTAATAGATGAAAATGGTTTTATTCAAAAAATATTCAGGAAACCAAAATCAAAAATTCATAGCGAAGAGATTTTAAATGCCCTGGGATAATTGATTCATTATTATTGTTACAATTTTTCTATGTATAAAGAACTTTGCATTAAAGAAAATTCCTGGATCGCAAAGTTGGCATCTAAAAAATTAGGGTCAAAAAATGCAGCGATAGTAATAGGAAAAACGATTCATCTCTATAACGTGAGAAGAGAAGATTTTTTAGCCGATGAAGAATGGGTAAATCATGAAATTTGCCATATCCGTCAATTTGAAGAGCATGGCTTTTTCCCTTTTATTCTGATGTATTTATGGGAAAGTATTAAGTATGGTTATTACAGAAATAAATTCGAAGTAGAGGCGAGAAATGCCGAGAATCAATAAACAACTATTTTATTCCATGTTTAAAATTCATCCCAGCTCCAAAAGATTAATAATCCAATTGCAGGCCCAGTCTGTCTTTTAATTCCTTTACCAATGGGTATTCTTCAATAATTTTCAAATATTGTTCTTTTGTAGTAAAATATTTTTGGGGCTCTTTTTTATTATCATCATTTTCAATCACAATAACACGATAAGTTAAAAAGCGGTTATTAAAATATGTTTGAAGATGTTCTATTAGAACAGCCCTTTCGGCTTCAATAAATTTTTGCTGAATATTATTTTCAGTTTTAATTTCAATACAATTATCGTCAACAATAGATAATTTGGCTGATTTAAAGTTAGTAACGGCTGAATGGTTGTTGTTTTTGCGGAGTTCTTCGATATATTGTCCCCATGCCATATATAATTCTTCTTCATTGAGCTCCTTCACATTATGGTTGTTCTCCTTGTTTTCAAGCGCAACCTGCTCCCTTATCTTTTCAAGATCGATTGATCTTTTCAATTTAATTTGTGGCTTTATAGTAGTCACCCGTGTATGATCAGAAATGGCTTTTTGCATTGCAGGCTTTTGTATTACTTCCTGAATAATCAATGTTGCGGATTCCCTGTTCACATTCCTCTTGATCCTTTCATTCGATATGTTATCCGAAAAATTATTGCTTTCCTTTATCTTTTGATCAACCCGGGGGATTTTATTTTTTTCATTAAAAAATACCGGCACAAGCGCTTTGAAAGAAACAGGCTTCATGCTTTCAAGTTGCTTTTTTTTAACCGGCTGCTCTCCCTCAATTACAACCTCAATTGCCTGGCGGAGGTAGCACAATTTTATTAAAGTCAGTTCGACATGAAGCCGCTTATTTCTTGCTTGGCGGTAATTAATTTCTGATTCACTTAAGATATTTAAAGCACCCAATAAAAATGAGGCATCTGATTTCAACGCCACATCAAGGTAACGTTGCTTAAAACCTTCTGATACTTCAAGCAGGCTGGCTACTTTGGGATCTTTACTTACCAGCAGGTTTCGTACGAACTCTGCAAAACCATCCAATACAAGATCCCCTTCAAAACCTTTTCGATTAATTTCATCGTAGAGCAAAAAAGCGTCACTGATGCTTTGATTATTCATCGCATCCATAAACCTGAAATAATAATCCTCATCCAAAATATTTAAGTGCTCTAAAGTGTTGGCATAGGTAAGTTTGCCATTAGTAAAGCTAACTATCTTATCAAGGATACTTAATGCATCTCTGAGGCAACCCTCACTTTTTTGAGCTATAATATGCAAAGCGGTTTTATCGGCATTTATTTTTTCCTTCTTACATATTTCCTGCAGGTGTTCAACAGTGTCCTNNTTAGTGATTCTTTTAAAATCAAAAATCTGGCACCGTGAAAGTATGGTAGGTAGAATTTTGTGTTTCTCCGTAGTGGCTAAAATAAAAATTGCAAATGGTGGCGGTTCTTCAAGTGTTTTCAGGAAGGCATTAAAAGCCTGGGAAGTCAACATATGTATTTCGTCAATGATATATACTTTGTAAGCCCCTGCCTGGGGAGCAAATCTTACCTGGTCCACGAGGGATCTGATATCATCTACTGAATTATTGCTGGCTGCATCCAGCTCGTGAATATTTAGGGAAGTCCCGTTATCAAATGAAATGCAGGAATTGCAAACATTGCAGGCTTCGCCATCTGGTGTCCTGCTTTCACAGTTTATGGTTTTTGCAAGAATTCTTGCGCAGGTAGTTTTGCCCACACCCCTAGGACCACAAAATAAAAAGGCATGCGCCAGTTGATTGTTTTTAATAGCATTTTTAAGGGTCGTTGTGATATGTGACTGGCCCACAACAGTGCTGAAGTTTTGGGGTCGGTATTTTCTGGCTGAAACGATAAACTTATCCATAATGATAAAAACAAATTTACGATTTTACTATCGATAATTTTCTTTGGGAAATTTGAGAATTACAAGAAATCTACAAGCTGGAAATAATATTCAGAAATTCAATATCGGATGCCTTTTGAATTCACGGCTCCTGTCAAATAGATACCTGTATGTAGTAAGCCGGCGGCTTTGCTGAGCGCCTAAATTACGTGACATATTTAAAATCTTTGGATTAAAATCCCCCTGCCATTGCATTTCAAGCTCGTTATATTTTGTTTGATTTTGAATTACCTTAGCTCCCTCAACAATCATGTAATAATCAATTCCTTTCCCCTGGTATTCCGGTATTACACCAAAAACAATTCCTGTAAACTTGGTACATACTCCTTTTCTCTTATACCATAAATATTTTAGCTTGGCAAAGAAGTCAAATTTACCGCTAAGAAACCTGAATATCTGGTTAAGTTCAGGGAGGTTTACCCAAAAAGCAATTGGTTCGTTTTTGTGATAAACAAACCAGATAAGGTTTTCATCCATTACTGGTTTCATATCTTTAAACATTTTAAAGGCAACATTTTTATGTAATTCTTTATTGCCTTCATGGTTCGCCCAGGCTTTATTATATACTATACTAAAGTCCACTGCAAATTTTTCAATTTGCTTTTTATCAATATGAATGGCTTTATATTCAGGATTTGAATTATACTTCTCATCCTGTTGTGCAAATTTTTCATTTAGCTGTGTATGCACAAACATGTGCCAGCAAATCTGGTTATAGAAATTTTTAAAACCAAAATTTTCAAATAGCTGCACATAATAGGGCGGATTATAATTCATCAAATAAATCGGAGGCTTGAAACCTTCAACCACCAGACCCCACCATCGGTCACGTTCACCAAAGTTTATAGGCCCATCCATTGCTTCCATGCCTCGCTGCATCAGCCAGCTTTTTGACACATCAAATAACATATCTGCTGCATCCTGGTTATTGATACATTCAAAAAAACCGATGCCTCCTGTTTGCTGTTCGTCTCCTTTATTCCTGTATTTTTTATTTACAAAGGCGGCTATACGGCCAATAGATTTGCCATCTTCATCTTTTAAAATCCAACGGTTACATTCACCAAAACGAAAAGTTTTATTCTTTTTTTGATCGAACACACCATTGATATCTTTATCTAATGGTCGTATATAGTTTGGATCATCTTTATAGATATTAATGGGAACTTCAAGAAATTCCTTCTCTGTAGTTTTATCTGATCCCTGCAATAGTTGCATCTGTATGACTTAAGTGAATTTACAGGTAAAGTAACAATCAAAAACGGTTGTTGCCAANNAATTGGTTATTCGGATTTTCGCTTACACATTCTGATCATTCATATTTCCCCATTAAATTGTACAATATTTTCCGGTCACTTTCCAGGAGTACCCTGCTGCTATCCTGTCTTTCAAAATGGCGTTTGAATGCCACAATAGCTGCTGTGCTGTCTTTTATTGCATATCCAATTACCCTGAGGGCCTGCATGCTATTAAAATCTTCAGGAACGGAGATTTTTGTAGTGTCATCATACCACAATCCGAAACCATTTTGAGAAAG
>PKYU01000405.1 GCA_003132765.1 Chitinophagaceae bacterium
TCCTTTCTCGCGTGACGATCAAATTGTAATAGTAGATCAGCCTTTCCGTCTTTATTAAGACGCCAGGTTTCCATTACGGCTGATGTATCCTTTGTACCATCCACTTTGGTATCGTATTCAGTTGCCCAAACTAACACCCAGTTTTCCTTCTTATCGGTGCTGAATGTTGGAATCACTGCATTAATANNAATAACCTGCCCTGCCTCTTTTCCAGTTTGCCATCAGGCTGTCAGCGCCGCGAATCATTTTATTATTGCTTTGATATGCCACAATAGTATCTGCCACCCAGTTCTTGATATTATCCAGCTTATTATCCTGCCAGTCTTTCCAGCTTCCCTGCACAATCATTGCAGCATAAGCAGGATTTCCCATTTCAAAAGAAGAAGAATAAGTCGGCTGCATAGGAAGTGGCACTGCAGTTGCAGTAGTAGTTTCGGTGCTTGCAGCATTATCACTTTTTTGATTACACGAAATGGAAACAATAGCAACGGTAAAGAATAACATAATTTTTTTCATAATGAAAATATTTTTTAAGATTAAAGTAAATGTGGGTAGAGATAGTTGGTATTTAGTAGGGAAGGAAATATTACTGAAAATAAATCAAATAATCAATACAAAAAAAGAAACTTATGCTAGGAAGGCCAATTTGGCTGATTTTCAGCCAAAATTTATAATATTAACAAAATTTAATTATTTCAGTTAAACGTACACTAATACCTTTGAGCATATTATTATTTATTTATTCATACAAAAAAATCTTTATGAAAAATTTTTCCCTATTGCTGTTGGCAATGCCTTTCCTGCTTTTTTCCTGCGTTAGCAGCAAGAAGTTTAAAGCCACAAAAGCCGATTATGACCAGTTACAGGTAAAATACAAAACTGATCTCGGCAATTGCAATAATTCAAAAGATGAACTGTCGAGGCAAAATGCAGCGCTCGAATCGGATAATAGCAGCTTGAAAAAGCGCATCTCCGACCAGGATCAACAGATAGATTACCTGAAGGCAAATAACACTGCCGTGCTGACTCAACTTCAGAATTTGTCCGTACTATCTTCTTCCCAGGCCGAGAGCATAAAAAAATCATTGGATAATATCGGAGCCAAAGATGCATACATCCAAAATCTGCAGACATCAATTGCCCAAAAAGATTCTATGAATATGGTTCTGGTGATGAACCTGAAAGGCGCTATTGGAGATCTTAATGATAAGGATATAAATATAAAAGTTGACAAGGGAGTGGTTTATATTGATATTTCCGATAAGTTGCTTTTCAAAAGCGGGAAGTATGCAGTAACACCCCAGGCAAAAGTGGTACTGGGTAAAGTAGCCCAGGTATTAAAGAACCAGCCTGATATCCAATTCATGGTAGAAGGACATACCGATAATGTTCCCTACAGGGATGGCGTGTTGCTCGATAACTGGGATCTTAGTGTAAAAAGAGCTACCTCCGTTATACGTATTCTACAAAATCAATATGGGCTTGATCCTGCAAAAATAGTTGCCGCAGGCCGCAGTGAATATGACCCCGTAGTAGACAACAGCACAGCAGATAACCGGGCACTAAACCGCAGGACCAGGATTGTTATCCTCCCGCAGCTTGATCAGTTCTTTAAATTATTGGAACCAAAAAAATAGGTTAATAAACAACTAAAAAAGAAAAGCCTTCCTTAATCCGGAGGACTTTTTTTAATTACCTTGTGTAAGGTTCGGTATAATTCACCGACATTTTAATCAAACTAAAAAAATACATTTATGTCAGACATTCAAGACACACTCAGCGAAAAAGCCGGAGAATTTAAAACCCAGGCTTCCGAAAAATTAGATCAACTTAAAGAACAGGCAGGCACTCTTGGTGAAGGGATTAAAGAAAAAGCAGGTGAAGTCATGGACAAATTAAAATCGGGTGACGTACAGGAAGAACTGAGCCACCTTAAAGATGAGGCAAGCGAAAAAATTAGTGATCTTGCCGGTAAAGCCAAAGGCTTCTGGAATAAAATCACAGGAAGTGGAGACGAAAAAGCCTGAGAAGAAGTGATTTCCGCACTTGAATAATTGTTTATTACACCTGCCTTTTGAAAATAAATGCAGGTTTTTTTATTTTTCTTTTGCCGTATTTTGGTAACCCTGGAAAAATAATTCCTGAACTTTTAATTTTTTCGAAAGAGTTTCCAATGCATATTCAATGTCGCCTGTATTGAGCGATAANNGGTTTTTTTATTGAATTAAATATTTCCTGTACTTCAATATTTCTTTTTGCAGGCTTGAACTGATTGTTTCGGTAGACAAGAAAATTATTGAATAAAGAAATAGCTGCATTATAATAAGCAACGGCGCCATTATAATTTACAGAATCTTTATCCTGGTTAATTATTTCAATTTCCATCTTCAACTGGCTCTGTTTAGTATTGATCATTGAATTGCCGGTTCCATTATTTTCTATCCTTTTTTCGGAAGTAATGTATTGATTAAGCGGATCCAGCTTTTCGTATGTATTCAAAGAGTCTATGTAATTAAAATATTTCGCATTGCTACCTGCTATAATTCTTCCATTATTAAAATCATCATAAGAAAGCGGATAATCCAGTAGTTGGAACATCGGGTCAAACGGTATATGCATTTGAATAAAAACTGTGGGAGATACCTTGAAGTAATTTGAAACAACAGAACCTGCATCCCATGTTGGATCATATAGTGACCATTTTTTATCAATGTACACTGTGCACCAGGCATGGGCTGTTCTGTCTACAAAGCCATTTTGTCTCGTATATCCCCCGATAACATAGGACTTCAGGTCACTTTTGTTGCAAATATCTGTGAAGAGAGAAGCGAAGTGTTCACAAACTCCTTTTCTCCTTTCTAAAGTGGCAGCCACCAATTTATCCCGATCCTCATTCAGAATAATCCGCTTCGGCCTGATTTTATCATACCTGATATGTGTTATTATCCAAACATAAATGGAGCGCACTTTTTGAAGATCATTCCGGCAATATTTATTTAAATAGGAAGCAATATCAGTCGTAGAATTAGTCTGGGAATCAGGTATGCCGATAGCATTCCCACCGGTTTCCGCATAATCTTCTGATCCCTGAGCTGCAGCGGTTAGAGCGAGGCAAAAAAGACAACAGGAAAAAACCAGTGTTTTCATATTCTAAAGTTAGAATATGATTCTGAAAAAAATTTATTAAAGTCGGAAGGGCTTGTTTGATGATTGCTTGCCATTTTCTCACCCTACGCTTCTTGTTATCAGTACCAGGCAGTAGAGTGGACAAGGGGAGTTTCACCCCAAGTCCCTCACAGCACTGGACGTGAGACTCTCGCCTCATCCAGCGCTTCCGAGTTCAGGGGGTTTCCCCCCTTTGTTTCAAAATAATTAATCATCCCTTTTACAGTTGTTATTTAAATTGAAACGGACTCGGTCCTGCCCTTCGCTCCTCTCTACTTTCATAGAGTTTCAACGCTACTACAGCAGAAGCCGCCCCCTTGCAGTTCTTCGGTATTTGCCTAACGGGTTCTCCGCTTGTACTTTCCCTTAACATCTCTGCAAGAGTTCCCTTGTTCCCTTAGAATGCCTGTAATAAGTTCCTGCTGCCTTTATACCGTCTGTCACCTGGGCCACTCCAGTTTACTGCTCCCAAGCCTTGTCCCAAACCCTCGACA
>PKYU01000546.1 GCA_003132765.1 Chitinophagaceae bacterium
TAAACGGTGTTTATTGGGAGCAAAGAATTGAAAGGCTATTTGAAATGCAAGATCTTTCTAAGGATGATTTCAGGATAAAGACAATTGCTGACATTTCCGATGACCGATATGGCTCGGTGCCTTGCAATATCATGGATGGAACCATTGAGAACCCCGTCTATGGCGTAGATAAGAAAAAAGGAATTGTTACTGATCCATATCTTCCGGAATCTGTGGACGTGATTGCTATTGGAAATTTACCAAATGAACTTCCCCGTGATGCATCGAGGTATTTTGGAGAGCAATTGATCAAATACATTCTGAATGATCTTATAACGGGAGGATCAAAAATAATTCAGGATGCAACCATTGTACAACAGGGTAATTTGACCTCCAATTACCAATACATGAAAGATTATGCCGGCCTTTAACTATAATTATGGTTTAGTTACAGTTTTAGATAATAATCCTTCAATAATTCTTTGAATTCATTTGTGTAGCCTTCATGATCATTTTTTATTGATAAATGATTTTCTATTTTTTCAGTTTTTTCTTTTTGAAAGATATAAACTGATCTGAAAAACGTGTGCTTATAAGTTTGACTTGTATCGATTTTTTCTTTGACGAACAAGCTATCCTTTATCGCTATATTTTCAAACCAATTGCCCCTGTTCTGGGGGAGTAGAATTGCAAATCTCCCATCAGCATTTAATAATTTATGAACTATTGGTAACAGTTCTTCTAATCGGATACCGGCATTATGTTTTGAGATATTTTTTCCGGCATCTTCAGAAATTAAATCGTTTTCAAAAAAGGGTGGATTGGAAATAATCAAATCATAATTATGGGGAGCATTCCATTTTTTGATATCTGAATGAAATATATTCAGTCGCGTTTTCCATGGCGAGGCTCTGAAATTTTCACTGGCTTGTTCGAATGCATTTTTTTCGATTTCAACGGCATCGATTTTTGCAATGGTTTTTTGCGCCAGCATCAGGCTGAGCAAGCCTGTTCCCGTGCCTATATCTAATATATATTCAGGGCTCTTCTTCATATGTAGTGCTTTTCCTGCAACCCAAGCACCAAAGAGGCAGGAGTCAGTGCAAACCTTCATGCTGCATTTATCCTGGTGGATAATAAACTTTTTAAATCTGAAAAAATCGTTACCCAAATTTTATAATTTATTAAGAAAATGAAAGATGGGAAGTTTAACTCTAAATTAAAATATAGCCCTTGCTGAGGGAACTACGGATAAATCTTCAAATATTCCTGCAAGGTATTTGTAATAACCGGTTATGGCAATCATGGCAGCATTATCTGTACAATATTCAAAGGGAGGGATAAAGATTTTCCAACTTTCTTCAATTCCCATTTTTTCGAATGCCTTCCTTAACCCTATGTTGGCACTAACTCCGCCTGCAATACAAATATTCTTAATGCCCATTGCATTGGCAGCAAGTTTTAATTTATTTAATAAGATGGATACTATTCGTGATTGTATAGATGCGCAGATATCAGGCAGATTTTCCTCCACAAATTTTTCATTTTTTGCTTTCCCGTCTCTTACAAAATAAAGTATAGCTGTTTTTAAACCGCTGAAACTAAAATCCAATTCGTCAATTTTTGGTTCAGGGAATTTATATTTATCAGGATTCCCGTCTTTGGCGTATTTATCAATTAAAGGTCCGCCGGGGTAGGGAAGGCCCAATATTTTGGCAGATTTGTCGAAGGCTTCACCGGCAGCATCATCTAGCGTTTGTCCGATCACTTTCATTTTTAAATAATCTTCACATAAAACGATTTGCGTATGCCCTCCGCTCACCGTCAGGCATAAAAAGGGGAATGCAGGGATCATATTTTTATTAGCAGTTTTTTGAATAAGATTAGCCAATACATGAGCCTGCATATGATGCACAGCAATCAAAGGTTTGTCGCATGCAAGCGCCAATGATTTCGCAAATTCAGTTCCGACCAGTAAAGCACCTATAAGACCCGGGGATTGGGTAAATGCAAAAGCGTCTATGTTATCTAATGGAACCTTTGCCTGTCTCAATGCCTCCTCCACTACAGGAANNAACTACTCCTCCGTATTTTTCATGAATATTTTGACTGGCAATGATATTGCTTAATATTAAACCGTCATGACAAACGGCAGCAGCAGTTTCATCACATGAAGATTCAATTGCTAGAATATAGGCCATACAATATTATTTGGATCTGATTGCCACTACAGGGTCTAGCCGCGAGGCATTATATGCGGGGATAAATCCAGCTACGATGCCTATTATTATGCAAATGGATATGGCCAGTGTGAGAATACCAATTGAAATGAAAACGGGGAAATTGAAGATATTAGTAAGCACAAGAGTAAGCAAGTATACAAGGATTAATCCAATAAATCCTCCCATAAGGCATATGATAGCAGATTCCAATAAAAATTCAGTAAGAATACTTCTTTTTTTTGCTCCGATTGCTTTCTTCAGGCCAATCATTGCAGTGCGTTCTTTTACTGTTACAAACATTATATTGGCTATGCCAAATGCACCAACAATTAGGCTTAGGATGCCAATCGCCCATCCACCAAGGTTAATGC
>PKYU01000088.1 GCA_003132765.1 Chitinophagaceae bacterium
GTTATTGATTTGCGTCAATTCGCCCTCCTCTTCCATAACATTATACCAGGCAAGTTGAGCCTGAGATTGTGCCCATGCCAGTTCGGGTGAATGCCAGCCAGGCAATACATTTCCGGTATCTACTGACCGGGCAATTTGTGTTGCAACTACCAATCCTATATTTCCTTTTCGCAATTCCGGCAATGAAACGGTAGCCTTTCCTCGATCTGGTTTATCTGTTAATTTTTCTTCACGGCTATTAATTTCCTTAACAGGTATTTTTAAATCACGGTTCCATTCCATCGCATTCATGCTAAGATCAAGATGGGCATCAATTATAAACAAAATGATATCAGTTTAAGGATGATAGTATAAAGTTTGAAGTTTGAAAATGAACCAGCTATTATTATTACCAACTTTTCATTCGTTCTTATATACTGATTTTTCTGTCTCTTGCGATTATCCTCCATTCTGCAGATGCCTTGTGATTTTCAATTATAAGCGCCCGTTCATACAAAGCTACAGTTGGGCAGATATGATATGGCAATCCATAGAAAGTATCACCCACTTTAAAAGAATGGCCCTCCTTTACTTCCGCAACAAGGTGTTCTTCACTTTGGCTGATAAATTTAAATTCAGGTGCATTGAGAAAAAAAACTCGTTTATCTAAAGTATTTTCAGATGCAATAGATTTATGTCCAAGATCGAGGCAAATAGTTGTAGGGGTTGGCAGCGAAATAATCCTTGATATTACTAACGCTGCAGTAAGGAAATTTTGCTCCGAAAATGTTTGCTGGTATCCTTTGTCCCAATATAAAAAAGTTCCGGGGCTACATTCCCGGTCACTCTTTTTTGCATGTATTGGAAAAGTTGGTGAGCCCCCTGCAATAAGCAGAGGTTTAGGGAATCCCATTTCCACTAGAATATTTCTCATTTGTAAGACCGGTTCAAAGGCTATATCAGATTCGATTGTTCGCTGATTAATGTCCGGATCGCGAATATGACCATCATAAGCATGCAAACCGACTGCTTGAATTCCTTTCATTTTTCCACAGACCTTGTATAATTCAAGAGCAGCTTCCCCCGGCTTAATACCGGTTCGATTCATTCCAACATTAAGATCTAAATAAACATCGAAAGAAACATTGTTCGCAAGGGCTTCAGTATTCATATTATTTGCAGAAAAAATATTATCTGCCAGGCAGGAAAATTTTGTTGATGGATATTTTTGAATCAATCGTATGAAACGCTCCAACTTGGGACCACCGGGCTGGTAAGCTAATAAAACATCTGCTGCACCTGCCATTGCAAGCATCTCTGCTTCAGCAATGGTGGCACATTTAAATTTATGGACACCCGCTTTCATCAGCAATTTTGATACCTCAATGGTTTTATGTGTTTTTACATGTGGCCGCAATCTCTCTACATTACCAACCATTGAAATAGCTGATTTAATATTTTCGGCTACCCTTTCCCTGTAAACCGCCAATGCAGGGGAATCGATCTCCCCAATATTTTCAACCTTGAACCAATCACTTCTTATTTCATTTTTATTACTCATTGACCTTTAATATAATTCAAACAACGCTTCAATTTCCACGGGAATATTATCAGGTAAAGATCCAACTCCTACTGCGCTTCGTACGCCAACACCATTTTCTTCTCCCCAGATCTTTTTGAACAATTCACTGCAGCCATTTATGACATAGGGGTGTTTGGTAAAATCTCCCGTGCAATTCACCATTCCTAATACCTTGACAACTCTTTTAACCTTATCCAAACTCCTAAGATTAGCAATGATCGTAGAAAGTATTGCTAATCCTACCTGCCGCGCCGCCCGCTTTCCTTCCTCTATATCCATTTCATATCCTACCCTACCGGTTATAAAGGTTCCGTCATCTTGTAAAGGTCCATGTCCGGAAACATAGAAGTGTTTCCCATCAATAAGGAAAGGTTTGTAAACACCCATAGGTGAAGGAGCCTGAGGAAGACTGAATCCTGTTTGTTTAAAATTTTGCGATGGAGTATTGATTTCCATAATTATATTTTATTATACAAAAATATGCAGGATTAATACACCGATCAAACCAACAACGGACACAATAGTTTCCATCATCGTCCAGGAACGGAAGGTATCTTTTAAGCTAATATTGAAATATTCTTTAAACAGCCAAAAACCTGAATCATTTACATGAGAGCATGCGAGGCTTCCGGCCCCAATGGATAACACCATTAAATTAGGATTGATGTTACTTTGAAGAATCATTGGTGCCAAAATACCTGCAGTCGTAAGCCCGGCAACAGTAGCGGAACCAACACATATCCTTATAATTGCAGCAATAATCCAAGCAAGAATGAGTGGATGAATGTTTACCTGGTTTAGCCCGGAAGCGATCTCTTCACTTATACCACTGTCAGTAAGGACTTGTTTTAAAGCACCGGAACTGCCGATGATTAATAATATCACTGAAATATCTTTTACCGCATCAGCATAAGAGGACATAACTTTTTTTATAGAAGTACCCTGTTTTACGCCAAGTGTACNNGTTACCACTGCAGGTTCTGAAAAAAATGATATAACCTGGCCAGGCAAGCTTTCTGATGACATAAAATGAGCCATCATTGTAGTTATCATCAAAAGTAACACCGGAAGAAGTGCAGATAAGAAACTACTTACGGTGCCGGGCAATTTATCTTCAGGTAAACTGGTCCCATGAAAAGCTTCCAGCGGAACAGAATGAATATTTTTTAATGTTTTCGAAAATACCGGACCGGCAAGTATGGTAGCAGGGATGGCTATGATAAGACCATAAATTAATGTTAATCCAATATTGGCATGGAACTGCATAACCAAAGCTGTTGGGGAAGGATGCGGCGGCAGGAAGNNATTGGTAGGCCAATGTAAACGGCAGGCAATTTATACTGATATGCCACCGAAAATATAAGCGGCACCAGCAGAACAAATCCTACACCATAAAATAAAGGGATACCAATAATAAACCCGGTAACTACAAGGGCCCACTGAATATATTTGGTACCAAAAGCCCTCATCATTACAGATGCAATTTTTTGAGCAGCCCCGCTATCAGCAACTAATTTGCCAAGCATAGCGCCTAAGGCAATTATTATTACAAGGGACCCGAGCATATCACCTATTCCCTTTTGTACAGAAGTTATTACAAGATCAAAAGGTATACCTAATAAACGACCTGCTGCAATAGAAACTACCAGGAAAGCCAGGAATGGATTAATTTTTCCCCAGGTAATCATCAAAACAAGACCGGCAATACATAAAAAAATAATCAGGAAAGTCATCAGCAATTTTTATAAATGTATTTATAAAGTTTGAAATACTAATAAAGTAATAACTGAGTATTAAAATTTGTTTTTCAAATTCATTTGTCATTTAAAAGTATAATCAATATCCAAGGTTGATGCTCGCAGATCATGTAGGTTTTATTTTTAATTAATACATTTATATTTCAATTAATAACTGAAGAAATGGATACAAGACAAGCCTATAATAAATGAGCTTCCCAATATGATACCAATAAGAATAAAACAAGAGACCTGGAAGCTAAAGCTTTAAGGGCTACTCTAAAAAATATTCCTTTCGGTTCTCNNAAATACAGCTTGGTTTGCGGAAAGGACACAGCAGGTAACTGCAATTGATCTTTCAGAAGAAATGATGGCATTGGCAAAACAAAAAATAAAATCCGATAGAGTACAATTTGTAAGAGCCGACATTAATAAGCCATGGAATTTCGGGAATAAATTTTATGACCTCATTTCCTTCAGTCTAGTATTGGAGCATATAGAACATCTCGATCCAATATTCAGAAAAACGTCCAGGAATCTGAAGCCGGGTGGATATGTTTGGATTGGTGAACTTCATCCTTTCAAACAGTACTTAGGAACAAAAGCGGGGTTTGATACCAAAGAAGGGCGACAAGTATTGTCATGTTTTAATCATCATATTTCAGATTTTATCCAGCCTGCAAAAAAATATGGACTGCAAGCGGAGGAGATAGGGGAATATTTGCACGAAAATTTTAGAGAGATTCCCCGAATTCTTACCATCCTCCTAAGAAAAAAAGTCTAACCATTTCTTTATCAACAAAATAGGTTCAGATTTAGCTTGCGANNAAGATTCATTTTTTAAAAAATAATTTGCTCAAATGAGCGTTTACTTATTTAAACCTAATCTATGAAACCGTTTTTACTCTCCAAGGCTATCCTATTTGCTATTTCCAGTACTTTACTATTTACATCCTGCTCAAAAGAAAACAGTTTAGAAGGAGGATTAATTTCCGGAGTTTCAGGAGGCACCGCCATCTATTCGCTGCAAGGCACCGGCGGAAATTGTCCCACTGCCCAGATTAATGGAACTTACAATACAGGTGTTGGTATGCAACCAACAAATAACATAGTACTCCAGGTAAACGTTACAACCCCCGGAACTTATGCATTAAGTACCGGAATCGTTAATGGCATTCAGTTCACAGGCGCTGGTAATTTATCGTCAACAGGTTTACAGCCCATTACTTTAATTGGAAATGGAATGCCGCTTGGAACAGGTGTTTTCCCTTATATTCCTCCAGTAGGCTTGGGTTGTGCTTTTTTCGTGAATGTTAAGTAAACGGGAGTTTTAAGATTCCTCTTCTAGGCATGGGATTTCGTTTTTCCTTGAAGGCAATTTCATGCAAGGCAGGCCCCCCTGCAAATCACTCTTAAATCACAGAACGAACTTCTAATGATTGGTGCATATCAAAATCATAAACTGATACCCCCTCAACTTAAATAGAAATTTTTTGATACCATTATTAATAATCAATTCTCAAAAATTCTAATTTTATTCCCCAATCTCTTTATTAATTAAGGTCTTTTTATTTTTGCATCTTATTTTATTTAGGTGTATCATTCATTCTTTTAACTGGAAATATTATCNNCAAAAATCCCTGAAAATTACCAGACAGTAATGCCCTATCTGATTGTATCAGGTGCTCAAAGCTTTATTGAATTTACAAAAAAAGTTTTTTATGCTCAGGAAACCCACAGGGCTATGAGAGATGAACAGTCCATAATGCATGCAGAAATTATGATCGCAGAATGCACTATTATGTTCGCCGATAGTACTGAAATATATGGAGTAAGAAATTCGGACTTTTTTGTTTATGTGGATGATGCAGATGCCACTTTTAAAAAGGCAATTGAGGCAGGAGCAACCGTTATTAATGAAATGGCAGACCAAAGCTATGGCCGTAGTGGAGGCGTAAGGGATCCTTTTGGCAATGGTTGGTGGATTACTTCAATACCTAATTAATTCAAATATGTCCATGCAATAATAAAAGGTAATTTTTCCTTAGAAAACTTTTATTTCTTTGTAGCAAATATTAAATAATGGACCAAACACTGTTAGGGATAGGAACAAGACTGCAGCATACCCTTCACGGACCAGGAGTTATTGTGGGCATTCGTTATGCCACTTACCTCATCTCTTTTATAAATCATGGTATTATTGAAATTGATAAAACAGATGATAAACTGGATGATATTCAGCCTGAAAATGTAAGTGAAGAAATAGAAACCAATTCTAATGTTGAAAAATCTTTATTGAAAATCTTAAGATTGTGGGGAGATGTAAGTGAGATAGTAAAATTGGGCGAGAGATGGACCGGAGGAACGATGTTATTGCAGCCTAAAGAATCTTCGCTAAAACCAAAAGAAATCCCAATCGAAGTATTTTTTCATAAGATAGTTATGGCGAGATAAAGGCTCCGCGTACTTGAGCAAAATATTAACAGTAATAAAAATCTTAATGATGAAGAAAAGGTAAACCTGCAGCAATACATTACCCGCATCTACAGTTCCTTCACCACTTTTAACATGTTGTTTAAAAATAAAGAACATTGGTTTGTTGGGGATAAGCCGGGGCAGGATTAAAATATCCCACCAAGGCACAAAGGACTCCAAGGTTTTTCTTTGTGTGTTCTCCGTGGCTTTGTGGGATAAAACTTTTAAAACCATTTGAGGCATAATAATCTTAACTTAACCATTTTGCGAAAAATAAATATGATAAAAAATGAAAATACTTTGCATTGGTGAAGCATTAATCGACATGATTTGTACTGACACCGGATCATCTTTATCCAAAGGAGAACATTTCCTGAAGAAGCCTGGGGGAGCCCCCACTAACGTGGCAGCAGCTATTGCCGCTTTGGGGGGTGAAGTATTATTATCTGCAAAAGTTGGCGCCGATCCTTTCGGGCAGCAACTGATAGATGTAATGAAAGACTTTGGCGTATCTACGGAATGGATGGTCCGCGATAAAGATCANNTCCCTGATGAATGATGGTGAAAGGGATTTTGTCTTTAATCGGGGAGCAGACGGGGAACTTGGTGAAAGTGATCTTGAAGGAATCGACTTAAATGAATTTTCTATTATTCACTTTGGTTCAGCAACGGCCTTTCTCCCGGGGCCATTACAACATGCTTACAAAAGTTTATTGCAAAAGGCGATTGACAAAAATATTTTTATCAGCTTTGATCCTAATTACCGCCAGTTACTTTGGAAAAATAATATGCCAACTTTTATTGAACAGTCAAGGTATTTCATGGAACGCTGCCATTTTTTTAAAATGAGTAATGAAGAAGCCATGCTGATTACTGAAAGTGCTTCAGTAAATGATGCCGCTAAAATATTATCCGAAAAATCAAAGGCCACTTTTACCATCACTCTTGGAAAAGAAGGAACTCTGCTAATGCATAAAAAAAATAAATCCACTGTTAGCAGCATCCCTGTTAAGTCAATTGACAGTACCGGCGCCGGGGATGCTTTTGTAGGAGCCATTTTATACCAGCTAAGTANNCCCCGGAAATGATCCAGGCGATGAGTGCTGAAGACTGGAAGAATATTGTAGCCAATGGTAACAAAGCCGGCGCCCGTACATGCGAATATATGGGCGCCATGGAGGCATTCAAACATTTGAGTAATCATATATTTGATTTATAACGCTTAGAAATGTACGATCATAAATTACATTCTAAAATTCTGAAGATCTTCTCGAATCATCATTTAAAACGAACTTCTGAGATTAATTTTTCTTATACCAGGTTCGTCTCAAATATTTCAGCCATTCAGGCTTTATACAATGAATTGTATGGAAATCACCCAAAGGGTAAAGCACAATTTGAAGGCCTGATGGAAACAATTACTGCCGCATTTTTAAACCGGCCTGCTGCTCTGAAGCAAAAAGATCATGAAAAGCTTGAAAAAGAGCACTGGTTCCTTAGCAATGAACTTGCCGGAATGAGTTTATATGTTGACAGGTTTTGTGGCAATATCCTGAATCTTGAAAAAAAATTCCCTTACCTGCAGGAATTTGGTATAAATCTTTTACACCTTATGCCCATATTTGAAAGCCCTGAAGGAGAAAGCGATGGTGGATATGCAGTTTCAGATTTCAGGAAAGTGGATAAACGTTTTGGCACTTTGGAAGACCTTACGCATATTCAGCAGCGCATGATCGATGAAGACATGTACCTGATGATTGACATTGTTCTGAATCATACTTCACAGAAGCATGAGTGGGCGAAGCGGGCCAAAGCTGGTGAAAAGAAATACCAGGAATTCTTTTATATGTATGATGACCGGTACATTCCGGATGAATTTGAAAAATCAATGCCGGAAATATTCCCGCAGGGAGCTCCGGGAAATTTTACCTGGGTGGAAGATTGCAGCAAGTGGGTAATGACTGTTTTTCACAATTACCAGTGGGACCTAAATTATACTAATCCCGCAGTTCTTGTCGCGATGCTGGATACCATATTTTTTTATGCCAATATCGGTGTAGATATTTTGCGCATTGACGCGCCTGCTTTTATCTGGAAACAGTTTGGAACTAAATGCCAGAATCTTCCGGAGGCTCATAAGATTTTACAATTAATAAAATTATGCGTGCAGGTGGCTACGCCCGGAATGGCTTTTTTAGGTGAAGCAATCGTAGCGCCGGAAGTGATAATGGATTACTTTGGCACAGGCTCATTCAGGGGAAAAGAATGTGATCTTGCCTATAATGCCACGCAAATGGCTCTGCAATGGGATGCCCTGGCAACAGGTAATACAAAAGTGATGCTTGCAGCGCAAAGCATATTACTGAGAAAGCCTTATGGTACTTCGTGGATCACTTATACCCGCTGTCATGACGATATCGGCCTTGGATATGACGACTACATGATTGAAAAGGCCGGGTATAACGCCTATGAGCACAGGCAATTTTTGAAAAATTATTATTCCGGGAATTATTCAGGAACCCCGGCGAGCGGCGCCTTGTTTTCCTATAACCCAAAAACAGGTGATGCACGCATTAGTGGCACACTGGCCTCTTTATGCGGCCTCGAAAAAGCNNAATAGAAAAAGATGATGAAGAAGCTATCACTGCTTCGATCAATAAGATTTTAATGATGCAGGCGATGAGTTTTTTCATCGGAGGGATACCAATGCTTTTTTACGGTGACGAAGTGGGTTATATGAATGATCACAGCTATTTGGAGGATGAAGGCAAAAGTTATGATAACCGATGGATGCACCGGCCTATAATACATTGGGATAAAAATTTTCTGAAGGATAAAAAAGGAACTATCGAAAACAGGATATTTGGCGGGATAAAGAAATTGTTAACCATTAGGAAAACCTTACCTCCAATTGCAGACAAAAGCAATCTTGCCTGGATTACACCTCATAATATTCATATTGCAGGCTTTACAAGAAAAGATAGTGACCAGCAAATATTTTGCCTCTTTAATTTCAGCGATAAGCCCTCATTTCTCACATGGTATGCGTTCAAGGAAGACGGCACATTCCCGGAAAACCTATTCGACTACTGGACAGAAAAAAATTATAAGGTTGGTAACGACTATGAATACCTGATTATGGAACCCTATGGATTTCATATTATGGAAAGTGGGTGAGCCTGCAAGCTTTTTCGATACTCATAATTTGCCGAACTTTTTTTCCATGGCCAAATAAACTCCATTGGTCCAGCCAAATCCATCCTGCGCCGGATATTCTCCTCCGCCTGCAAGAAGGTCTGTTGAAACAACATTATATTTTTCCATCATTTTACCCGTATTCTTGAAAACCTTTTCGTTCAACTGCATCCACCGTTTGGCAATATTTTTTGCCAGGTCGTTGTGACCATAATTCTGTAATCCTTTTATTGCAATCCATTGCAAGGGCGCCCATCCGTTTGGTGCATCCCATTGCTGGCCGGTCGTTTCAGTTGTGGTGATCAAACCACCGGGTTTTAAAAAATATTTTTCGATACATTTTGCAAGTTTTTTGCCTGGATCTGTGAAGCGATATTAAAAAATAAAGGGAAAACTGCGGCAAGTGTCATTGATTTTTTTTGCCTGGAAAGAACATAATCATAGTCTATAAAAAACCCCTTTTCATCATTCCAGCAATATTCCAGGATTGCCTTTTTTCTATTATCGGCAAGTCCACAGTATTTATCCGCTGAAACAACATTTCCTGATAGTTGAAAGCCTTCTGCTATAGTTATTTCAAGATTATGTAAGAGGCAATTCAAATCAACATCTATAATTTCGGTGGTATGTATGGTAGAAAAATCTTTTCCATTTCTAAACAAGCGGGATGAAAAATCCCATCCGGATTCGGCTCCCGCCCGCAAATGCCTGTACATAATTTTTTCTTCTTTAGTATGCATGGCCAGTTTTACATCCTCTTTAAAAGATTCCGGCCGGGGCGTATCATTTTCATCCCAATAATGATTGAGTATGCTTCCGTCCGGCATAAGTGCGACCCTGTTTACAGCTTTTGTTGTAGCGGATAATTGATTGGTGCCCTTCATCCAAAAATCGTATTCTTTAACCATCGCGGCTAAATACTCAATCAAAATATTTTTCCCTTTTTCTTCACTTAACAGCCTTACCATGCATGCAAAAAAAGGAGGTTGCGATCTTCCAATATAATATGTGCGGTTGCCATTAGGAATGTAGCCGATCGTATCAACAAGGAAAGAAAAATTATCAACCATATTTTGAATCATATCCACCCTTCCTGAAACCTGCAATCCCAGCATGGTAAAATAACTATCCCAATAATAGATTTCCCTGAACCTTCCTCCGGGAACGATATAAGGATTAGGTAAATTGATCAAAGAATCATGGGATTCCTTCGGCTGGCGGGTTAATACATCCCATAACATTTCAAGGTGTCCTTCAACTGGTCTTTCAGTATCGCTTTTGTATACTGCTGAAACTTGCAAGGGTAAGGTAAAGTTTTCATGAACAAAATCTGAAAGATCAAAGCCCGGCTTATTTTTTTTGGATTCGTACCTGTATTTTATTTTGGAAAGGTTATCTGACGGCGTGCAATCAACAAAGGTTTTCCCATCAGAAAAAATATTTTTCATTTGTACCTGCTCAAATAATTCACCCAATGAAAAGATATTATCCGTGTCCATGTTGTATTTCTTAAAAATTAATGAGTTACTGAAGTNNTTCAAACTTTATAGCTACTTCATTTTTCTTCTGTAGCCGGTTAAAGAAAAGTAGGCTAATGATCAGAATGGTTATAGGTACCAGGGAAAAATAGAAGGCTGTTTGTCCACCAAAAGCCTCAAAAATATGACCTGTGATAATTGAGCCTGTTGTTCCACCTAAGGCCGAAAAAATTACGATGAGCCCGCTCATGGGGCCATGCTGCCTCAGGGGTAAAGAACTCAGGATTACTGAATTGATCGCAGGATATACCGGAGCAAGCAATAAACCGATTACCGGGAAAATATAGGCAACAAAGGGTGCATCGAGCCAGTTGGTAATTGCCCCCACCTTCACTGTAGACGCCAACGGTATAACCAGTACAACAAGAACAGCAGCTATCAGGAGACATCCGATAAGTACTTTTAACCAGCGAATCTTTCTCAAAACAATTCCGGCTATAAATCTGCCTAAAGCAGTGGAGGCTGCTAAAATACTGGCCATTTGAATACTTAGTGTGGTGGTTAAATGCAAAACCTGGCTGTTAAAGGTAGGAANNTACTTTGTTCTATGAGCACGTAAAAAAAAGCGCTTATGATGAAAACCAACACCAAAGGCCTGATAGCCAGCTTAACCATATCTTCAAAGTCTTTTACGAAAGACTTCACCTGCGTATTTTTTACCGAAGACTCATCAAGCGACGCACTTAACAGCAATACGAAAGCTACAGCTGAAATTCCAGCCAATAAATAATAAACATTGAGCCAGGATGTAGACGCAGGATTAGTATTATCAACAAACGCACTAAATATGAAATAACCGGTCAGAATTCCAACCATAAAAAAGGATTCTATAAAATTCATAAAACTTGCATGATCTTTCTTATTAGAAGTGACCAGGCCAATTGTTGCATAAACTGAAACTTTTATAAGAGCAAAGCTTACACCGGTAACGGCAAAAAGCAATTTGGTCATGGCAAATCCCCCGATCAGAGGCATCATTAAGCAGGCTATGGTAACAAATGCAAGTGCAAAAAGCATGGATCTTTTATACCCGATCCTGGTTATATAGGAAGCCACGAGGAATGATGCGATAGCGATACTAAGGTCTTTGAATGCTTCCAATATGCTTGCTGATCCCTGGGTAACGCCATAGTTGTTTTGCACCTGGAGAATAACTGTTCCTACACTATTCAGCAATATGGCAAAAACGAAATAATTCAGGAAAAGAGAAAGTTTTATTCTCCAGCTATGCATGCAATCGTTTTAATTTTAATAAAATCGAATATACAATTTATTCAAGTATGTGAGGCAAATGAAAAATAACAATGTCACGAATTCACTACATTATTATTTCCCCTTAACATTACAACCTGATTAAAAAAAATATTGGATAATTCTAAAAAATTGGGGATTATTGTAAAATAAAAGGGCCCCG
>PKYU01000409.1:0-3493 GCA_003132765.1 Chitinophagaceae bacterium
GATTGAACTAAAATAATTTACAAACATTACAAGGATATTCCAAAAGCATTTGCCCCGGCTGAATTAATAGACATTTCTGTGGCAGAATAAGGACGGATTAAACTAATTTTAGCAATACCCAGATGTATAAAAAAGGCTTAAGGTTGATGGACCACTTACAGTGCATTTTGAAAAATATATTTCTATTGAATTGATAGCATTATCTATTTCTATATCCTACTTCGTAGCTATTTTCCTGTTGAAGTTCATCTTCAGTACTGTTGCAAAGATTCGTTTCAGTTGGTTGCTGAACAATTTTTAATTTCCTTTCGGAATCGTTTTTAAAGTTCCAGCAACTTTATTATTTCTATCAAAATACCTGGTGGATGGTGGTACTGGAACTATTTACTATTGGCTTTATTTTTACCATAGTACCCATTGGATCACCTCCCGGATCCGGAGGAGGGGCCTGATTAAAATGTATTGGTGCAAAGCTAATAATCAAATATGCAAGAACTCCGTAGATGATAAAATAAGTTTTCATGGTTTTTGGTTTTAATAATTATGGTTTCGCCCGCGGGCATTTAAAATTGCATAATGTAAAAATCTACATTTACCCGGTTATTAAGTGTAAAATAGAAATGAACCGTGAGTAGTAAATTTTCTATAAAACAAAAAAATGACGGCTTTTTGCCATCACTCTATTTGTTCTCAAAGGTTAGAAACGGGTTAGTTGTTTTTCGATAGGATTTTAGAATACTAATATTAGGATTTGTATTTCAATAGGTATTGGTTATTTCTAATACAAAAATAAAGTTTACAAAAACATCAGTTTGTAGAAAGTAAATGAATGTTTAGTAGAAAATCATAGCAGACGTAGCGGGCAATAACCAGGCTTTTACAATAATAGCCTTATTAATAGTTATATATTACCCATTACCCAAGAAAAAAGAGAGTACTCTCTTCAAGAATTTGTTCCAGTTGATTTGTCGAAGTGCAGTAGCCTCAATAAAAAAAGTTCATTACATAGGAATCGTTACTTCCAGTCTGCATCCTTTCCCTGGTGAAGAAATGATATTCATATTTCCGGAATAAAATTCCACCCTGCTACGAATGTTTCTTAACCCTATGCCATTATCTTTTTTCAGCGTATCAAATCCTACTCCATTATCAGCGATGGATAAATTCAAGCAGCCATCTTCGGCTTTCAAATGGATAATCATTGTTTTTGCCCGTGCATGTTTATAGATATTGTTCATTTGCTCCTGGATGATACGATAAATCATCAGTTCCTTTTTTTTGTCTTTCATTTGACCCTTGTTCATTTCATTTACCAACTTCACCTCAATTGTATGGGTTGAATTTACTTCCTGTATAAATTCTTTCAGGATTTCCTGAAAACTTTTATCGCCCAGAGTCGGCGCCACCAGCGAATGTGTCAGTTTACGAATTCCTTCTAAAGCATCATTCACATAATTATAGCTTTTCACTATCATCTCGATATTTTCCGGAATATCTTGTTTTGCTTTAACCATACCAAGATACATTTTAGCTGTCGCAAGTATCTGGTTAATGTTGTCGTGCAATTCCAATCCCAATTCGTTTTTTTCTTTTTCCTGCCCGGATATAGTGGCTTCCATAATTTGCCGCTGCTGGTCGATCTCCTGTTGTCTCAGCGCTTTTTCCAATTTTATTTTATCGGTAACATCACGGAATATTGCATAAAGAACCGGTTTGCCGTGCAGTAAAATTTTCTGAATTGTTACGTGAACATCCCTGGTATCGCCATTTTTTGTCTTATGCCTGGTTTCAAAATTATCATGTCCTTCCTTCATAATTTTTTTAGCGCGGGCCTTTATTATATCAGGTGTATCAATTATTTCATAATCGGAAATATTTAATTTACTAAACTCTTCCCGGGAATAGCCCAGTTGCATATGAATCTTTTCGTTAAAATCCATGGGGCGAAGGGTTTCATGATCTATTACACAGATGCCGTCAGGTGATTGTTCAAAAAGAGTTCGATACTGTAATTCAGCATCAAGCATTTTTTTTTCTGCTATTTTCTTTTCGGTAATATCGACTTGTACGGCCATATAACCAATCAATATTTGGCTGNNTTTGTGTCAATGAAGTATGAATGTTAATCAGCCTTCCATCTTTTGTTTTGTTGATGATTTCTTTATGCAGGCCCTTGCCTGCCGGTAGTTTTTTCCAAAGATCTTTATAGAATGTTTCATTCATAATCCCGCTTTTGAGAATACGAGGGGTTACTTTACCAACAACTTCTTCCTTTTTGTATCCATAAATATTNNCATAAATATCTTCAAAGGCAGTATTTACAAAGTTGATTGTCCCATCAACATCAGCCATGAAAACAATTTCACTTGTCTGTTCAATAGCCTGGTAAAGTTTCCTGATTGTTTCCTCTGCTTTTTTGCTTCCGGTAATATCACGCCAATTCACCAGTAAAACGTTTTTGCTTTCCATAGGAATTACCGTAAGACTGACATCCATATAAATGGCAACACCATCCATTCGTTTATGAATCCATTCAAATTGCAGGCTGCCTTTTTCGAAGGCATTTTTAATCATTTGCTTTGCTTTTATAACGGATAATTGACCATCAGGCTGGTACTCCGGTGAAAAATAGGCAGGGGGTTTATTTATGATCTGATTTTTGGAAACTGCCCCCAAAATTTTTATGGCAGCTTCATTGCAATCTGTAAACTGAAAAGAATCATCTATCAGCAAAACCGGATCCCGTGCATTCTCGAGAAAATAACGAAATCGTTCTTCGCTCTTTTGAAGGGCTTCATCGGTATCTTTAAGTTCGGTTACATCAGCTTTGGCACTACTTATACTGTAAAGTATTTCATCCGAAATATCCTGTACTNNTTCCCCATATTATTTATGAAAATTAATCGAAGAATTTAATACATTTTCAAACCATATTTCATTATGACTATAATCGAATATAGCGTTGATCCTCCTCACTTATCCCCCTCCTCGGCTCAGTTTAATGTTGATGGTAAATTTCAAGGCTTTCCATGTAATTATCACGCAATTAAGACTATGCTATTTAACGGAATAATTATCCATATTATTATGTAACCACACCTGTCACATCATTTTAGACATTATTACCTCAAGTTTTTATGATAAACAGCTATTAAAACATTGGTATTATTTCCCTTCCAATGGATTCCCTGTCGTGGAATTATTTGACTTTAAAACCCAAAAAAATGCAAAGGAGATATGGATAAAGCTGAGGAGATTTTAGAAGATGAGTGGGGAAAAGAGAAAACAAAGAGTATGGTTGAAGGATATCAACACTTTATGGATTTCTAAACATCCTGACAGCTGTCAGAATATTGGGACATTTTTAGAAGGTTTAAAGGGATTTAGAAATCAAATAAAGAAAAAAAGCAGTTAGATGAGGAGTGGAATTATATTGACAACCTTGGATTTATTAATTTATCCCAAAGAGGAACTATTGAATTATTTTTCCCTC
>PKYU01000409.1:3605-3881 GCA_003132765.1 Chitinophagaceae bacterium
TTCCAGATCCATTCTTCTGAATAACACGCCTCCTGTAATTATTATATTCCAAATCAATGTTTTTGCAGCCATCTTCTATAATGTATTCCTTTATGGGCTGTTTTTCCAGCTTAATATTGAGCCTGTAATGAGGCATGGAACAAGGATGTTAATTAGCGTAAAAATACTAAATTATTTAGTAATACATTATAATATTATAGGTTTATCATTTCACCAGCTTTTCTATTGCATAAAAAATGGCCTTCAATAATTCCCCATCGATGTTTTTATGCTTTT
>PKYU01000204.1 GCA_003132765.1 Chitinophagaceae bacterium
GGCAGTCGTTGTATAGTTGTGGAAGGAGTAAGAGTAGAAAAAGAAGCTGTATTGGGTGCCAATGTGGTGCTAACGCAGTCCACAAAAATTATTGATGTAAGCGGAAACGCCCCTGTCGAAACCAAAGGTGTTGTGACCGCCCGCAGCGTGGTAATACCCGGAAGCTATTTGAAAAAATTCCCGGCAGGCGAATACAATGTAAGTTGTGCATTAATTATAGGNNTGGCGAAATTGGTAGACGCACTGTGTTCAGGTCGCAGCGTTCGCAAGGATGTGCTGGTTCGAATCCAGTCCCGGGCACTTTTTTACTTTTATAACTAACTAATTAGCATTTATTTACAGTTAATTAAGATTTTTTGGGTGTCATTTTTTGCCCCTTTTTCGTGCTTTTAAACTATATTTACGACGCAAATTTGACGAACGGTTTGACGAACACATGAAAATTTCTATTTCTACAAAAACTTCCAGGGATAAATCGAAGGTCTGGTATTATCTGGAATGGGGCAGAATTAAAGGGCAGCGAAAAGCTACCAGTATATTCACCTTNNGCCGAAAGATGTGATTCAAAAAAATCATAATAAGGAGGCTCTTGCAATTTTGGAAACAAAGCGGTCACAGATGATCCTGGATAGCCAGTCGATCAATAGTGTTTATATTCCTCAACATAAAGCTTAAAACTAATTTTCTAGATTTTTACTCAGAGTATGTTCGGTTGAATCCTACAAAGGGAAATCGGCACTTAGCCAGCAGCCATAATGCCTTTGTAAAGTTCATTTCAAGAGATTTTATCTCTCCAGTTGAAGTCACTGAAAGTCTTTGTGAACGTTTTCGAAATTATCTTCTTTCAAATTTTAACGGCGAAACGCCAGCAAATTATTTCATGCGTTTCAAGCGGGTTTTAAAAGCAGCAAAGAAAGAGGGGTATTTTATAAATGATCCAGCTGGAGACATCGCTGCGAAATCAAATAAGAATAAAATAATAAAAGAGATTTTAGGGGAAGACGATTATCTAAAATTGATGAAAACCCCTTGTACAAATTATGAGGTAAAAAAAGCGTTTGTATTTTCGCTGTACACTGGCCTAAGATGGATAGATGTGAAACCATTAAAATGGGAAAATTTAAAAGAGAAATCTATTATGCTTCAACAGCACAAAACAGGCATTAACCTTGAAATTCCCTTGCATGAAATTGCTCTGGGGATTCTAGGTGAAAGAAAGACAGGTCCCATTTTCCATCTCCCTACTCAGGATGGTGCAAACAAAGTTTTGGCTAAATGGTGTAATGATGCTGGATTAAATAAACATATTACCTGGCATTGCGCACGGCATAGTTTTGGCGTTTTGCTTCAGCAAAAAGGTATTGATCTTGCAACAGTATCCGGAATGCTTGGTCACACTACCACAAAATATGTTCAGCAGACCTATAAACGCTATCTTCAAAATAGAGCGGTGGAGGCAATAAAGAAACTACCGGGTTTATAATTTTAGTTTTCTGACTTTTTCCTCATACTTCGTTGGTGAGCCTGACAGAACAAGATCAAGATCTTCTTTCTTATAATAACCATTGCTGTTTTTAAAGATGCCGTATTGTTCACATTTTTTTGCCAGTTGAGTTCTTCCTAAGTTGCAATAGATCATCGCTTCTTCAGGTTTTAAAGCNNTTGCTTTCAATACTGTCTCATCATTATACTTCATCATAATATTTCTCCACTGGATTTTTTGCAATAATAAATCATGGGGTCTTCCATTCTTTCTCTTTACGAACAGGACTGCTGGTTTGTTATAAATCCAGATTTTCCTTCTGAAAACCTTTTATCTCTCCCAACAACCGGTTCTGAATATTTCGACTGCAAATATCAATTCATCAAAAATTAATTTTTCACACTATGAACCGTATTCGGTAAAAATTATTTGGGCATTGCAAAAAATCGTTTGAGCGGAAATTCTGCTTAAATACTACATCCCCGGATAAGATAATAAACTTAGTTGCGAGCGAAACTCTGGTTGTACCCTTTATAATTCAAATTTGGAAAATNNTTTTGAATCTATGACAAAATAAGGGTCTACAACGGCATCAACTATCAATTGGGGCAAAGCATTATTGAAATTAGAACACCAAAAGAAATTGTTAACTATGACGGCACAAACCAATAGCACACAACAGGACTTAGTCAAAGACTTGCGCAAAATCCGTGACCAAATTAGCAGTGAAATCAAAGACATGACCTTTGAACAAGAACGTGCCTATTTGGACAAATCACTTTCTGAAAGGGAAAGCTCTGAGCTCAAAATAAGGTATGTCAAAATGCAGGCAGACGAATAACTTTCTTCAACTTTCGGTTGTCTCGTCCTGAAATCCATAGACTTCGCTGACTACGTTGAATAACTATTACAACTTTCTTAACTTCATCAGTAACTTCAGAAATTAGCCTGCAACTCAATGGCACTTTTAAGTTCCATCCTAAAATTTGGGCTGGAATGTACATGTCTTTCACTTTGTGAAGGCAATTGATGAATTAACTGGTGATCTCTTATTTTAGATAATCACGAACAGAAAAAGAGTCTTACGAACCATCACTTATCCCTGTTCAAATAAATTTTTTGAAAAGCCGTATCCTCTAAACATCTGGGCACCTTTTCATGATTTAATTCAGGTAAGTCGTGTGGGGATAACCGCCAGGAAGGAGGCGTCTCTGNNGGTGCATTTCAAATTGTCGCACCTAAGCTGCGACTTTAAATTCTGCTTTTGTTAATTCAATAATTTTAGACCATTGTAAATTTTTTCTGGTTACTCTCAGGTTCAACATATTTTGTGCTCCTTCTATAGTCCATCGCTGTCCCGACTGTTTCATTCTTTTTTGCACTACGGTGCGGTGGGCAGATTCTATTGCTCCCGATCCAATTATTCCACATCCCATTTGCTGATAATTTTTATAATCCATTCGTTCTTTGTTTCCCTCATAGTACGCTATTAAATTTTGTGCTTCTTTGCTATCACCTGCCAATTCTTTTATGTTTGCAATTACTGTCAATACCCCGCTTGCTAACAATAAGTCTTTTTGTCTTTTTACNNGCCTGCTCTGTTTTTTTATCAGTAAAATAGTTGCTTGTAAATAAATGCAAATGCTCACATGCATGATAGTAATCAAGGATGGAAATAGCGTTGGGGAATGCATCCGCAATCCAGTTTTTTATCCATGTTGCTCCATCGGAAATAAAGATGAGACTGCTATTCAAACTGCCATAGCACTCAATTAAGTCATCCATTGTTTTGGTAAAGTCTTTACTGGTTCCCAAATGAGCTACATACTGTGAGTTGCTTATCCAGCCTTTCTTCCCGTCTGCATGTATGCAATCGCTGCTCTTAAAGAACCTGCCCACTTTTACTTCTTTCCAACCATCTTCTCTGGTTAGCAATATAGAGCCATCTGCCTGAGCATATAGCACTTCATCTTTCTTTAAGGGGGTTAATGTCGGCTGCTCATTGACTGTTTTTCCCATTTGTTCTCCGTACAAATCTGTTACTCGATATACTTGCGCAGTGCTTACTTGCACGCTCGTAAATTCCTCAATTACTTCATTGCACTTTTCGTAGCTGTCCAACTGCCCTGCATACACCATCAATTCCTGCATACGGGGGCTTATCTGAAACCCAATCTTGCCCCTGCTATATCCATGACTGTTATTGATCGTTACATAACCCAGGGTGGTAAGGTTTTTTTTTACGCTTGTCTTTCACAAGCTCTCCCAAATTCTTTTCTAAAATCTCTCGCCCTAAATCGTTTAGAATATTTACAAACTGAACTTCATAATCGTAGAAGTTATCAATCTTGTTGAGCTCCTGAAACTTGTCGTAACGACTGGAGGCTAATTGCAGATATTCAGCTTTTGACATGGGGATTTGGTTTGGTTTCTCTAAATTACATATTTAAATTAAAACGAAAATTTGAAATGCACCCCATTTTTTCCAATCACCGATTTTATGTAATAATTTTGAGAAACAGTTATCCTCTTAGAACAACCTTATTTGCTCCAGGTAGAAATAAGCATTTGGTAATTTTAAAAATAAAATTTATAAAATGAATCGAAATAAGTTTCTCTCGTTGCTTGGTTTGTCCTTTGCAGGAGCCCTTTTCTTTTCTTCAAAAGAAGAACAGCATGACCCGGTGTACAACTCCTGCAACGATCCTGTAACGCCGCCGGTACCTGAGGGACCTTATTATAAAGATGAAAAGCTTAACAGGATCGATATTACAGAAAGTAAAAAAGGCGTTCCCATAGAATATGTTTTCCTGGTGGAGGATAAAAATTGCCAACCGATACCCGGTGCTATTGTGGATATATGGCAATGTGATGCCGACGGCCATTATTCAGATTTTAAAAATGAAAATACTGCGAACGAAACATGGCTCAGAGGTTACCAAGCTACCGGTAAAACTGGGAAATGCAAATTTACTTCTGTGTTCCCAGGGTGGTATGATGGCCGTATAACCCATTTGCATGGGAAGGTGCATATAAATGGTGCGACAGTGCTGACGACTAATTTTTTCTTCACCAAAGAAGTGGAGAATGAAGTGTACGCCACCGCGCTATATCCCAAAGGGCCTAACCCTATAGCCATATTACAGGATGTAGAATTGAGAGTGGATAAAGACACCACACACCATGATACCCTGGTAATGGATGTTACTAAAAATGCGAATGGCAGCCTTACCGCATCGTATAAAATTTCGATTATATAGTTGAAAGAAACCTGCATAAACCCCTTCCCTGGTTCGTGTTTCACAACCCATACCTTAGGAAAAAAATATTTTGCTTAGCCCGGTATTATCTTGGCACTTTATTAATCCAAAAATAAAGTGCCATTATTTAAATCTCCATAAAGGAGTAGCTCACTATTGTACATCCCTTCATGGGGGGATGAATTGAAAAAGGGGAAATGGTTTTATGCTAACCGGCTGGGTCGAAAAACAAAATTGAAGATTGAATTTATTTAAGAAACACAATGGAATATTCATACAGGAATTGCCATTAACTATTTGCAGGAAAATCTTTCATAGCACAAACTTTTTTAAACCTGACCTAAAATGCTACTTGTCCTAGCTCCTATTTTTGCAATCATCTGTACGAATAACTCCCCGGCTTGCAAAAAAACTGCCCACCAAAATATTTCAACCGTTTGTTTGCGAAAATCGGGTTATGAAATAAATGTTTCACTTAAGGACAACTTTCGTACCTTTGACCCTTGGCAAAAAAACAAAAGCATAGGACTATTATTTTTTATAAGGACTATTTCCAGGAGTTCTTTGTAAAACAAAAAGACAAAGTAAAGGACAAAATTATCTGGACTTTTAACTTGATAGAAGAACTGCCAAGGGTTCCTGAAGTTTATTTAAAACATCTTGAGAATACTGACGGGCTTTATGAGATTCGTGTCCAATTAGGCAGCGACATTTTTCGTGTTTTCTGTTTTTTTGATAAGGGACAGTTAGTGGTATTGGCAAACGGTTTTCAAAAGAAAGCGCAAAAGACACGTAAACAGGAAATTTTAAAAGCACTTAAAATAAAAAAGGAATATGAAAACGAAAAAAAATAACATCCTGACACTTGAACAATTCAAGGACAATCACTACGGCAAACGAGGCACGGCTAAGCGTGACAAACTAGAAGCAGGTTATGAAAATTTCAAGATAGGCGCTCTATTATATGAAGCAAGACTTGAAAAGGGTTTGACACAAGAAGAACTTGCCGACAAAGTTGGAACGACAAAGTCCTATATTTCAAAAATAGAGAACAACATTAAAGAAGTTCGCATCTCAACGCTTCAAAAAATAGTTGAAACTGGTTTCGGGGGACAATTACAACTTTCAATCAAATTATAATTAAATTCATTCGATTTTCTTCATAGGGCTTTCCGTTTAGTCCTGTATTACCTGAGGAAAGAATCTGGCGACCATCAATATAAATATCAGTGGCTGCCCATCTTCCCATTTGAATTCCCACCGTTTGGTTTTTAAAGCTGCCATCAAGTCTGAACCTAATGCTGAACCAACATTCCACTCTTCCATTTCTATCTGCATTTTTTATAGAGAGTTCAGTGGGATTGAATTTTTTCCAATCCGTTGTGGAAATGTCTTTCCCTGCCCAGTTTGTATCATTGCCTTTTCTAAAGATCCAGCCGTCTTTAGCATTTAAATTGATCACCTGGAAATTTGCGTCAAACATTGAAGTGTCTAATACTACTGCAGAATCCTGTGCTGTACAAAAATTATGTACAAACAAGAAAAGAATTAAGATGAATAGTTTTGATTTCATTACAGGGTTTAAATCGGTAACTGAATAATAAACCCACTCCCTTCACCCTCTTTTGTCTCTACTTTTATTTCGCCTCAACCTCTATGGCCTTCTTACAACAAGGTGTCCGGATATCCGGCATGGTTAAATATAGGCCGTTTGCTAAATTCAATTAGTTTTTTTTGGAGCCTGCGAATCTTTGTTTTCTTTTTTCCGAAAACTGGGAAACCTATTGTTTAAAAACTATTCATGCAGCATTTTATTTTTTGGTTTTCCAGGATTCTTGTTTGTTTTGCAAGAGATAGGAAATTGTTTTGAGTCTCTCCTATACAGGGTCCAACCCCTAATTAGAGTCTGTCTTTAATGTCTCGTAAAAAAAAAATTGTCAGTCATTTTAAAAATAACAATAATTCGTTTACATTTTCCAAGACATAAATCGATCTTTTTTTTAATTAAAGATCCGTTTTACCCTCTTTGATTTGATTTTTTAAAAAACGATCTCATTTATTATACTAAAGTGCATATTTATCCCAGGAATTTATTTTATCTGCGTTTTTTCAGGCCACTTCAAAGCGTGTCAACACTGCTGCTGTCACATCACCCGGATGTTGTATCCAACTACACTCCACATGACTTAGATGCAAAGTGTGCCTGACCTTTCCAATTACATCTGAATAATCCAAATCCTCTTTTTATGTTTGAGATAGTTGCTTCAATTCCACTTCTCCACTTCTTAACCTCGTTTCCATATTTAAACTACTCACCGTACTCTTCAAGCTGCCTAATATCTTGTTAAACACGATATTAATGACACCCTCGTTTTTAGCATGTATCATGTTATCGTTAGATGCATATCCGCCATCTGTTACGCAGTCTTTGGGCACCACCTGATAATCAGTTATTACTTTTTGGAGCGTATTTTATATAATGTTGTATCAGCCGGATTACCCCGCAATACTTCACAACTTAATACCAGATTACTCTTTCCGGTAGTAAGGTTTATTTTATGACCAAATTGAACCTCCCGGCTGCCTTTAACAATGATATCGGTATGTTGCTCATAAATGGAAAAGATTTTTTCATTATTGGGCACTGTTTCTTTTTTAATCTCTCTTCGCTCGGTCATGCTATATACCTGTAGCAATATTGGTAAGAGATGCTCCAGGGCTACTATTATACCAATAGCAGTGAAACTACAAGATGACTTTTTTTTTATTACATTGGATACCTGATTAATGCATTTGGTAAAAATGATTAATTGTTTTTGGAACAAGTCTATCCGCTTATCTCCACTCTTGGTAACATTGATTTTATAAAATGTTTTCTTTGCGCCGTGAGTGTAATCCCGAACGTCTAATTCGTTTACTTCTTGCTCCAGTTGTTTGAGCAAGCGATGGCTCTCTTTAATACAATCCCACACCAGGGCATTATTGGTAGGATAATGAATATTTGTCTCTACCACAGTGGAATCCTGCCTTATTTTTTCTATGTCTTCTAATCCTTCTGCAATGGCAATTTTATTGAGGTCCACCAGTAGCTTATCCAAACTTTCGGCCTTTATTCTGGATATCTATTTTTGATACATCTGAAAGCTGTACATACGTCCATTATCAATTTTTATAAACTGCTCACATATCCTTGAGTCCTCCTGATGATATTCAAGATCGCGATAGTCTAATTGCTTTAATTCTTTGTATATCGCTGCCCTCACGATTTGTTCTACACTAGGAATATCCTTTCTTCCAAAATCACTGAGTTTGTTTCCCGAAACAATATCGGCTTGTATATGCTCGAACAACCGGGGATGTTTTTCCAATATAATATCCATCAATCCAAACTCAGGATTATTTGCCCAGTTTGCCTTTTCAAACTTCAGCCTAAGGGGTTCAAATAGTTGCATTTTCATGAAGTAAAGGTAACACTTAATTTGTACATAAACAGCTTATCATCAAATAGTTATGAACTTATTGCTACTACTTTTCCCCATAATTTATCCCTGCTTTTCATATTTTTCAAATTTGTTTCAAACCGGTAATAAAATAAGATTTGACTCAATTACTGTGTAAATAAAAAATGTATTTTTAATACTTTTAAAAAAGAGAAATGCCTACATTCCTGCGCAAAACCTTACTGGATATGCTCTGAGACATTAAGGACGGACTCTAATTAGAAACTCAAGGCGTCAGAAGAACCAGACTTTGTTATGAATTTTAAAATTCATTGAGATGCAAGGTTTCTTGCGCAGAGCCTATAATCTAAAATTACAAATTCTCAATAACACCGAACCTTGAATACTGCTTCCAAGTTATTTCTGTTGAAACATCAGTTTGCTGATACAGAGACTTTGTTATAACTTTTGCCTTGAAGCACTTCTATAGGAGTTAAGCCATTCAAGATAGCATGAGGGCGGTGATTAAAATCCTCTATTGCCTTTTTTAGATATTGATCCAGGCTGCAATAGTCTTTTATTTTTTGATGATATAGAAAACGGTATTTCAATTGTTTATTTGCAGCTTCTATCATTGAATTACTAAAATGAAT
>PKYU01000621.1 GCA_003132765.1 Chitinophagaceae bacterium
CTGAACAATAAAGGAAGCCTGAAGCTAAACATCAGAGATATTTTTGCATCCCAGAAATTTTCAGGTTATGTCAAATACCAGGCAATAGATATAAATATTAAGAACAGTTGGGACAGCAGAAGCGTGTCTCTAACTTTTTCCTATCGTTTTGGTAAGCCAATACAAAATCAACAAAGGGAAAAATCCGGGGGAGCGACAGAGGAACAAAGTCGCGTAAAAGCCGGGAATAACTAATTACACAGCGCATTAGTTTTAAGAATCAATAAGAGAGGTTGCATCGGAAGGTGCAACCTTCTTTTTTCTCACAAGCCGGTTTAATAGACACACAGAAATCAGTCCCTTGTATTTATTGTTGTTATTATTGAATTTTCGACTAAAATCATTATCTTCAAATTGTCTGTTTAGTATAGGAAACTGACATATTTGTCACAAATTTTATTCCTCACTTTAAATGATTAGTTATGAAAAAAGTTATTATTAGTATTATCTGCATGAGTTTTGTATTGCTTTCGGTGCCAGCCATGGCGCAGCAAATGACCTGGACTACTAAATCAAAAGAAGCTAAAAGTCTTGCTCTCGCAGGTGCTAAGCATATGATGAATGCTGAGTTTGCGCAGGCTTATCCTGACTTTTCAAGTGCAGTTAAATTAGATCCAAATTTTACAGTTGCCCTGGTTTATATGGCTAATCTTAGTTATGGCCAAACCCGGAAAGATTATGCAGCAAGAGCTCTTGAAAGCGCCAAAGACAAAACAGAAGGCGAAAAATTATTTGCTTCAACGGTGGATCCAACATTAAAAGCAGATGGCAGACGGCCTATCTGGGAAAAACTTCATAAAATGTTCCCGGATGGCAAAGTGCTTGCAAATCTATACGTTCAAACGCGTGCAACCCCTGAAGAACGTTTCGCAGCTGCAGAGGATTATATAAAGAAATTTCCGGATGAGGCATCAATGTATAATACCATTGCCTATTATTGCATGCAGGATAAAAAAGATAATGCAATGGCAAAACAGAATTTCGAAAAATATATTTCCTTGTATCCTGATGGTTGCAATCCATACGACTCAATGGGAGAATTTTATTTGAACACAGGAGATACTACCAATGCTGAAAAATATTATAAAATGGCTTTGGAAAAATATCCGTTTAATTCCAGTTCCGTGGATGCGTTGCAGAAAATTAATGATTCAAAGAAAAAATAACTATTAAATCACTTNNTTTTGCCCATTCATGAATCTATTTTTATTTCGGGTCATCCCGATAATTCTTTAGAAAATCCATTTTCTGATATTCAGGAAGTGGATTTTGATTTATGAATTAACTTTTGATTGCTTTTTGGTTTTAAAAGAGTGGATTTTATGTCGACAGTTCAAAGCAATCCCTTTCAGTCGGTGAATACAACTGGTATTGCCTGTTTTCTTTTACTTTTTTATCCGGTTCGCTTAAGTTGGTGGCTGATGATTGGTTTGCTGATGATCGATGCATTAGCGGTGAGCATCCCAAAAAATATCCAGGCAATTTCTGAGGCCTCGATTCTGGCTTTAACTTTTTGAAGCAGGTAATGATTTTTTTCATTACCAAAACTTCCTTTTAATACGGTAGCCCTTATAGTGCTTAATACAGATCGCATGGCAGATTTTTGAACTTCCAGTTTTCCTTGTTTTCCTTTGGGAATAAAACTGGTTGCAATATCCATGCTGTTACAGTATCTCCTGTTTTCATTGGTAGCACAAATAGCGTCTGCTGCCAGCTGGTTGCATTTGCCAACATATTTTTGATGGAAAGCAACTGATTGTTTGAGCCTTGTTCCTTCATTAAAATTATCATAACTCAGGTGCTCTATAAAACTCAGCCCTCCTACCTGGACTTTATGAACCTTGGTCCCAAACTCTACCGGCTTCACCTCCTTACGCCTTATTATGGCTCTTACATATGGCTTGTGTAATGAAACAATCCAGTGCTTTACATTTTCTCTGTTACCATACAGTAACTCATGTTGCTGGCTGTAAATCGTCCGGATGGTATCGATCTGTTTTCTTTCCTTATTGCTTAATCTAAATTCATGACGCATCTGAAGGTCTTGCAATCCCTGGAGTAACCGTAGAAGATATTTCAGTAATTGTTTGCGGAGCTTTTTGTCCTTGCGTTTGCTCTTACTGCGGTTTCTCTGGTATCCCAGGTAATTCTTCTTATGCTTGTCGTAATTACTGCGGCTACGGCGAGCTTAAATATCTTGCGTTTGTCCTGGATAAGCTGATACACTTTTGTAATGCTCTCCCACAATAGCCTTACATCGGTCGGATAACGGATATTACTTTCATATACCGTCGCATCCATCATCGTTACATGAGTTTGCTCCATATAAGGCTTCCAGAACCCGATCAATACACTTTGCAACTCTTTGATATCAAGATGACGGCCTATATATCCTCTCCACCAACTAACCAGGTTCTTATCCTTGATCCGCCTGGCATTTAGCTGAACACCGCAAAAGTATTGCATGCACCAATCTGTATTTAACCGGTCAATCAAGATCTCATCACTGAGGCCGGTATAATGTTTCAATATTAATAATGCTATTCCACCTTCTACTTTTAAAAAAGGTTTCCGTCCCCGGCCACTCTTACTATGAAGGCGTGAAGGAATTTTGGCTGCTAAATCTTTAAAAGCAATACTGCGATGTAGTCTGCCTAAATCATTTTGATAAAATGCACCTTCCAGAACCGAAGGAGTTTGTAAAAACAATGGGCTGTAGTACATTTGAATAGTTATTTTGCTGCCTCACTTTGTACACTTTTTGTGCCATTGTGGGGCTTTTTTATAACTGTTCACATCTTGTAACCCAATGTGGGTAACTGTTCCAAATTATCGGGTTGACCCTATTTCTTTCCTTCCCATTCCTGGTAAAATTGTGCCAGGAAAATTTCCATAAACCTGTGCCTTCCTTCCGCTATTTTTTTTCCGGTTTCAGTTTGCATCTTGTCTTTTAATAATAATAATTTTTCATAGAAATGATTAATAGTGGGCGCTGAACTTTTTTTATAAACCTCCCTGGTCATGCGCAAATCAGGCTTGATGGAAGGATTATAAATTTCCCTATTCATGAATCCCCCGTAATTGAAGGCCCGTGCAATACCAATCGCACCCATGGC
>PKYU01000568.1 GCA_003132765.1 Chitinophagaceae bacterium
GGTTATGAAGCGCAAGATGGAAGAGAAAGTTATTTAGGTAAAGTGTCCTATAACTATGATAACAAATATCTGGCAGATATTTCAGTACGTTACAATGGCTCATTTAATTTTCCATCTACTTCGAGATGGGGCTTATTCCCGGCACTTTCCTTGGGTTGGCGCATATCTGATGAAAAGTTTTTCAAAAACAACATTAAAGTTATTGAGAACTTTAAACTAAGAGCATCCTGGGGGCTGATGGGGAGTGATGCGGTAGCCCAATATCTTTTTTTGGCAAGGTATACATTTACCACTGATCCTGTTAATAATGTTTACTTTGGCGATTATAACTTAATACCAACCCTCCTTAGTGGTACAGCAAACCCCAATATTACCTGGGAAAAACAGGATTCCAAAAATATTGGATTTGATGCTTCTCTATTATCCAATAATAGATTGAATGTTAGCTTTGATGCTTTCCGATTTTTGAGAAGAGATATATTGGCTCAGCCAAGTGCCTCGGTCCCATTATATACAGGGTTGGCTCTTCCTGACGAAAATATTGGTAAATCACTAAATAGGGGTATTGATTTATCTGTAAACTATAATGAAAGACGCTCTAAATTGAAGTATAATATTGGAGCTAATTTTACCTATGCAAAAAGTAAAATTATATTCCGTGATGAAGCTGCAGGTATACCTAAATGGCAAAAATCTACCGGCTATGCTATTGACTCCTGGTTAGTGTACGAAACAAAGGGTATTTATCACACACAAGCAGAAGTTGACAATTCCCCTCACCTGCCAGGAGCTGGGCCAGGTGATCTTTGGATAAAGGACATAGATAGGGATGGACAAATTACAAGCAATGATTTGGTAAGGACTCCAGAATCAGCAACCCCACATATAGTATATGGTATTACAATGGGTGTTGAATACAAGGGAATTGCCCTTAATCTGCTTTGGTCAGGTCAGGCAATAGCAGAACAATCGATAATAAGTCAAGTGGGGGGAGGGTCCTCCGGGTCGGTTCTCCCCCCTCAATGGCTTTATGATGGCAGATGGACAGCAGCCAACCCCATTAAGTCAATTTATCCTAGATTCTACAATAATTTTATTCCCAGTGACTTTTGGTTAAAGAATGCTGCATTTATTCGTTTAAAAACCGCGGAACTATCTTATACTTTACCGGCTAATATTTTTGCTAAATATGGATTTTCCAAGGTAAGGGTATATATTGATGGTTTTAATTTATTTTCTTTTGACCATTTGAAGAGGTATGGCATAGACCCTGAAGCGAATGATTTTATAGATATATCCACACCTAGGACAGGCGGTAATAATAATTACACTTATCCAGTAACAAGAATTTACAGATTTGGGGTGAATATTGAATTATAGATTTAATCCATAAAAAAAATAATATGANNAAAAATTAATATTGGTGTTTTTCTTTATCACCAATTTAGTAATGCTTTCTTGTAGCAAAAACCCTTTAAACAAAGCGCCACTAGATTCTTATACAGATGCAACGGTCTGGAAAGATTTAAATCTTGCTACAGCTTATGTCAATAATCTTTATAATATACTGCCAAGTAGAATACTTAATTGGGATGTCAAGAAAAATCGAAGCTGGTTTTTAGCAGGTGCATCCGATGAAGCATATGATAGATTTGATGATTTTAATATTTGGCTCATTAATACCGGTACTTNNTACTATTACACCGGATAATACTGGAGCTAGTAATGGCTATACCATTGATCAATGGCCTGATACTTATTCACTCATTCAGAATTGTAATACCTTTTTATCGGAAATTGATAATGTACCAGGTGATTCTTCATTGCGCAACCGTTTAAAAGGGGAAGGGACTTTTTTAAGAGCTTATGCTTATTTTTCACTGATAAGTGATTATGGAGGTGTTCCATTAATTACTAAGCCTTTTGGTTTACATGATAATTTTTCTGTAGCGCGCAGTCCCTACGACTCATGTGTTGATTTTATTTCATCAGAGTTAGACAAAGCAGCTGCTTTGTTACCATTAACTCAAAGCGATTTTGGAAGAGCGACCAGTGCAGCAGCACTGGCAATAAAATCACGGGTATTACTCTATGCCGCCAGTCCTCAATGGAACCCTTCCAATGACTTAACAAAATGGCAAAAGGCTTCAGATGCAGCGAAAGCTCTATTGGATTTGAATGCCTTTCAACTTTATACAGGAAATTATGCCGATATTTTAACCACTAATAACTCAGAGATTATTTTATCCCGTTTATCCAGTGCTCAACCTCAGTGGAATGCATTTAATTCTTGCGAAACGTTTCTTTCTCCAAGTGGTTTTGGAGGATGGTCATCATGGGTTCCAAGTCAAACTTTAATAGATGCTTTTGGTACAGCAGATGGAAAAGATATAACAGATCCCACATCGGGGTATGACCCTCAGAACCCTTATGTAAACAGGGACCCACGTTTTAATGCGGATATTCTATATGACGGCCGTCCATTTGGACAACCTGCGTTCTGCCAGAATCGTTATATAGCTGGCCACTCTAACGTAATTGAATATTTTGAAGGCGGATTAGATTCGCCCGAGGGATGGGCTGTCGGATCTAATAGTTTAACGCGTTATTCCTTTCGTAAATATCAAGATACTACTTATGATCACAATGCCAATGTAGACGATAATAACGTTTGGGTTATTTCTCGTTTAGCTGAGATCTACCTTAATTATGCAGAAGCCCAATTTTACCTTGGCAACAATGCTATAGCCTTACAATATTTAAACCTGATCAGGCAGCGGGCAGGTATAACCACACCTTTACCAAACTTAGCTGGCAAAGCATTAGAAAATAAAATCCGCAATGAAAGGCAAATTGAATTATGCCTCGAAGGGCATCGTTATTATGATGTGCGCCGTTGGAAAATTGCTGAGGTAACAGATAATAAGCCATTAATGGGAGTAATAATTACCCTTAACAGTAATGGAACAAGAACTTATGATTATTCAAATCTGGTGCAAACAAGAGCGTTTTTTCCACAGAATTATTTATTACCCATTCCCAGAACGGAAATGAATAGAGCACCACTTCTTGTCCAAAATCCAGGATATAATTAGGATTAATGCCTTGAAGTCCAAAGAATATTTACAAGGATAGAATTATATATTTAAGCCACATAGGCTTTAAGCTCTTTGAATGTTTGGGTTTTCATCTTTACGACTTTGCATATAATATTTGCGAACAAACCTTTTTCTGTATTTCTGCGATTGATTCTGAAGCAGTATTCATCCGGATACCTCTGATAATGATTCCCGCTATATTTAAGATGTATGCCGCGTAGCTATCCTTTCATATTCATTATTTGTTTGGTAAACAACAGGAAAGGATGGCTCTTTTTTCACTTTTGTTTTGAATGGCCTGAGGGAATTTTTCTTTCAATGCATTATAAACTGGATATTCATCTGTAACAACCTTTGCATGATGCNNGGCCGTCTTGTTTCTACAGGAGAGCCTGTTTTTTTGAGATTGTGAAAATACTTATTATTAATCATATCGGAATATACCATAAAATACTTTAACCAGGCTGAATTTCAAATTATGAAATATGGTGTAGGCAGTTGCACTCTCATCATAGCGGCATTGCTTACACCTGCGGGTAAACGCAGTATACCCTTTGTATAATTATTACAACCACATTTGCGGCAGGTATATCCATCTTCCCATTTCCTAGAAGCCAGGTAAGAAAGACAAGCCGGTCGGCAATTGAATTGAGAGTGCATTTAAATCAGATGGGCACTGGGCTCAATGGGTAGAAGGAGCTATAGCGGGAAAGGAANNAGTAGGAAGCAGCTATTTTTTATCTGGCTATAAGAGCAAAACGGGTGTATCAATGAATTTTACGAATGATAATATTTCCTGGCTCGATGAAATTGCAGATACTATTTTACCTGCTACCAAAACTCCCGGTGCCAAAGCGGCAAAAATGGGTCAGTTCATTGCCGTAATGGTAAACGATTGCTACGATCAAAACGATCAAAAAATATTTCATGAAGGCATGAGTAAGCTCGATGATTTTTCCCGGAAAACTTATGATAATTCTTTTGTGAAAATCACTCAGCGACACTGTCATGATTTATTGGTGAAGCTGGACAATGAGCAAAAGGAGCACATGAAAAATAAAAAGAAAGAAGATCCTTCTCATTATTTCCGGATGATGAAAGAGCTTACTTTACTTGGATATTTTACTTCAGATATTAGCTGTACCCAAGCTAGGCGCGATGTAGAAACTCCCGGAAGATATGATGGCTGTATTCCTTATAAAAAAGGAGACAAAGCCTTTGCTTAAAAAAAACTGATGCAACACTTCAATGGAAGAATAATGATAATTAATCAATCAAAATGAAAAAATATAAAATAAAAGGTCTGGCAATGAGTTGTATTTTATTTTTTTTTACGCAACTTCATGCACAAAAATTTGAGAGCCTTGCCCAAACACCCCCTATGGGCTGGAACTCCTGGAATAAATTTCAGGCAGATATTAATGAACAATTAATAAGTGAAACAGCCGATGTGATAGTGTCTTCGGGAATGCGTGATGCCGGTTACATTTATTTGGTATTAGATGATGGATGGATGGCACCGGTACGGGACGAAAAGACAGGAGATTTAGTTGCTGACCCAAAAAAATTTCCTCACGGGATGAAAGCAATTGCTGATTATATTCATTCAAAAGGCTTAAAATTTGGAATTTATAATTCGGCCGGAACCAAGACCTGTCAGGGCTTACCGGGTACAAGGGGTTACGAATACCAGGATGCAAGATTGTATGCTTCCTGGGATGTTGATTATTTAAAATTTGATTGGTGTTATTCAGATAAACAAAATGCAGAAGAATCCTATACAACAATGGGAAAGGCATTGTTAAGTGCAAAACGTCCGATGATATTCAGTATTTGCGAATGGGGTACAAACAAACCATGGATTTGGGGTGCTAAAATGGGGCATCTTTGGAGAACTACTGATGATATTGGAGTTCAATTCGATNNGTGATTCGATGGATACATTGATCATAAAACCTGGAAGCAATTAAGTATTATGACAATGATTGATCAACAAGTTGGATTAGAAAAATATGCAGGCAAAGGTCATTGGAATGATCCGGATATGTTGGAAGTTGGAAATGGATTAACTGCTTCTGAAGACCGTTTACATTTTTCTATGTGGTGTATGCTTGCTGCTCCTTTAATGTCTGGTAATGATTTGACTAAAATGTCACAAACAACAAAAGAAATATTGATGAATAAAGATGTTATCGCAATTGACCAGGATCCTTTAGGTTTTCAGGCATTCAGGTACTTGAATGAGGATAGTGTACAAGTATGGTTTAAACCATTGCAAAACGATGAGTGGGCAGCATGTTTTTTCAATAGAAGCAGTGTTACAAAAAATATCAATTTCAACTGGCAACGGGAAAATGTAAATGATACACTGCACAAAAGAAGGTTACCGACAGCCTCTGCCAACTTCAATCTGTATGATTTGTGGAAGAAAAAAAATATTGGTAATACAAGAAACCCTCTGAATGTAAATCTTGGCCCACATGATGTATTATTGATCAGATTAAGCGGGTGATTGGCATTTCTAAAGAAATAATAATTCATTTGCGTGGCCTTACCGAGTTACCGAGTTTTTTCATTTTATGTAAATAGCACAATAAATTTANNATAAAATCTTATTCGATATGAAAAATGGCATTGGCATTTCCCCATTAGTAACATTGATGTTTGTATTAGCTCTTACCAATAGTTTTATAAATAATGATAAAAGTAAAGCGGCACCTGCGGGTTTGGCAACATCCGCTGTAAGCGATATTACAACAACAACAACAACCAGTGACGGAAATGTAACGATATCCAATCAGGAATGGGCGCTAAAAAACCTGGATGTAACAACGTATAGAAATGGGGATATTATTCCACAGGTTTCCGATGCTACACAATGGGCTGGTTTGACTACAGGAGCCTGGTGCTATTATAATAACGACTCTGCCAATGCTGCTGTTTATGGTAAATTATACAATTGGTATGCGGTAAACGATCCCAGAGGCTTATCTCCGCTGGGCTGGCATATACCAACTGACGCAGAATGGGCCACATTAATTACTTTTTTAGGAGGAGAATCAGTGGCGGGCGGTAAAATGAAAGCTACAATTTTATGGAATAGTCCTAATACAGGAGCAACTAACGAGAGTGATTTCACAGGTCTTCCGGGTGGCTACCNNTCAACCGCATTGGCGGCAACGGGTACTGGTGGAGTTCTTCAAAGTACAGTGCTCTCAGTGCCTGGTCCCGCTACCTGGGCTGCTACTATGGCAGTATAGGCAGGGACTACGACGACGAGCGATTTGGGGAATCCGTTCGTTGCCTCAGAGATTAGACTATTTGTCTATTTGATTATTTACTGGGAAGCGATCGAATTTTAAAAAAAATGGAATTACATCAGGAATTGCAGGTTTAGGATCATGTATTTTGTTCGGAAAATAAATATTAGCAATTGGAAAGTGTGAATACAAAAAGTCCTCCTTAGTAAAAGGCCCTGCAACTATTAAACATATTTGATATGAAAAAAATTTCTAGTATCAAGCCACTTTGTTTTCTTTTTCTACCATTAATCCTATGGTTATTTGCTTGTTCAAATCAAAAAAAGGATGA
>PKYU01000411.1 GCA_003132765.1 Chitinophagaceae bacterium
TTGGTGAAACTTCCGGTTTGGGCCGTACCTGATTCTCCTCCGCCAACGAACCGGTATTGCCGTAATTCTCCGCCGTTAACGTTAATTACCCCGGTACTATTATTGGTAATATTAATGCCTGAGGCAACCTGTAGTCCGGGAGCAACTCCACCTGGGTTGGCTATATTAATTGTCCCCGAATTGGTAATGCTGCTGCTTGAATAGGTAACCATGTGTTTAATGTTGATTACCATTCCTGAAGTTATAGTGTCATTTGCAGGAGGAACTGTTCCACTTTGCCATGTGGAGGAACTTGTCCAGGCGCCATTTGTGATGGTGGTGTAAGTTTGAGCTTGTAATGACAAACTCAAAAATAGGGTCACTAAAATTAGTGATGCTCTGTGTAAAAGGCTCATCTTTGGTACAAATGTTTTCATTTTTTTTAGTTTAAGGTTTTTACCAGTAAAATTGATAGTTGTACTCTTTTTTATTACACCGTAATTTTACTGTCTTTTTGCTTTCAGGTACAAAAATGCAAATTCAGATAAAATATTACCCTGAATTTTCGATGAATGAATTTCTTTCTTCGATTAATGGAATGATTTTCCCGATTTTTGGATTTCATTAAAAACTTATTCTACCCTCACATCAGGAATTCTGAATTAGAAACAGGGATTACCGGTTTACCGATAAAAGCAAAGGTTTTTCTTGACGAAGCTTCCCTAATAGGAAGTTGCTTTAATAAGTCAGGACTTGATTTATTTCTTATAAATGACTATTCAACTAGAAATTCTTGTCAAGTCAAATTTTAGCCATTCAAAAATCTTAGAGTAGCTTTAAATAATTACTTAGATTAGTATGAAGGATAATTTAATATGAAGTTGATCCAAAATCTCTAAGCCACNNTTTATTATTGCCTGTTTATTCCTTACCATCGTTCACTAACCAGAAAAGCAACACCCGGTTATCACTGCGGATAAAGCATTTGCTGATTTTGAAAATGTTTTCCTCGATGCTTACTGGAAGCAATATCCGACAGGCTCCATTTATAGTGGCTATGGTAGGTATTATGACAAACTGGTTATCCCGGACAAATCTTCTTTCAGCCGCAATATTACTTTCTCCAACGCATGGATGTATTCCCTAACTAAACTGGGTTATACGGCGCTGAATGACAACAATAAGATAAGTTACAAGATCATCAAGAATCAACTTNNTTTTCAAGCCACAGGAATGGGATGCTTCCATGTATAACATAAGTGGCGCATGCGACTATATTATTAACCAGCCGTATGCCCCGTTAGATGATCGGCTTAAGATCCTTACCCGGTATTTAGCGCATACTGATGATTATTTTAGAGAGGCACTTGGAAATTTGAATCGGCCAGTCAGGGAGTATATAAGAATGTCTATAATGCAAAACGAAGGAAGGCTTGAAGTTTTTGGAAGTGTACTGTCCGATTCTATTAGCACTTCACAATTATCTCAACCGGAAAAAGAACTGTTAAATGGAAATATTAATAAAACCATTGGTGCCATCAAAGAATTCGTCGCATCATTAAAAAAGATTGACGCAGATAAGAATTANNAAAATTCAACTATGACATAGTAACTGACTTAACGCCAGAGCAGGTCTATGGAAAAGCCATTGCGGATAAAAACTATTATCATAGGAAAATGTATATAATTGCCAATAGCCTGTGGCCGAAATATTATGGAAAACAAACCGAGCCGAAAGATAGATTGCAGATGGTTCAATTGGTATTGGATAAAGTGCAATTGAATCATGCTAAGCCCGCTAATTTCTATGATTCCTTAAGCAGTTATATTCATCAATTAAAAAGATTTATCCTCGTAAAGAATTTATTCGACTTTGATACTACTTCGCCCACCATTAAAGTGAGGCTTATGCCTGAATATGAAAGAGGATTTTCATTGGCGAGTGCAGAGTTTACGCCCGCCTATCAAAAACAGGGAGTTACTTATTTTAATGTGGATGATGTAACTCTTTTTCCACCGGCAAAGGCAGAAAGCGCTTTAAAAGAATACAACCATTATTCCGCCCAGTTGCTGGCCATTCATGAAGGTGTGCCGGGCCATTGCCTGCAGGGAATTTATAATAATAAGGAATCTCCTGATGTTCTGCGTTCTGTTTTTACTAACGGGGCAATGATTGAAGGCTGGGCCGTTTATTCAGAGGGGATGATGGTGGAAAACGGGTGGGGCAATGGTGCTCCGGAAATGGAACTGGAATTGGGTGTATGGAGACTCAGAGAACTGGCCAATGTTATTGTTGATTATGATTTACAGTGCCTCGATATTCCGAAAGAAAATATCATTCATTTACTATCCAAAGAGTGTTTTCAGACTGATGCGCAGGTAGAGGAAAAATATCATAGGGCAACCGTTTCGCAAGTGCAGCTTTGTTCCTATTATACCGGTGCAACAGCTATTCAAAAGCTCAGGGATGAGTATAAAAAGAAAATGGGTACAAAATATAGCCCGAAGGGCTTTCACGAAAAGTTTTTAAGTTTTGGCAGCTCACCGGTAAAGTATATACGCGAAATGATGTTGCAATAAATAAGGAAGATATATTCTTTATTCATTTAAAGCCGGGGGATGTATATTTCTTTAGTTTTTCTCCTTTATTAAATTTTTTTGGATCTAATAGGTAAAACGGGAACCCTGATGCACGCACAAACCTGCTCCGCCAAACTCCTGACTTTTTGATGTAATAAGTTTGAAAAAAAACTCTAATTGCATTCCAAATTCATTTTGTCATTTATTTCTATAGTTTTATAAGAATTATTTAATAGGGGGATCGGGGAATAATCTATTGCTAACAAGGATTTGCCTGGTTTTTTTAAAAAATTCGGAATTTGAAAATTTTTATTCGTTAATCAATAGAATGAGCAGATTTCAGCAATTTTACAGAAGTTTAAAAAAACTCTGGAATACATTAGGCCCCGGCCTTATTACGGGCGCCAGTGATGACGATCCTTCAGCCATAACTACCTTTTCGCAGGCAGGGGCACGGTATGGCCTCGATACATTGTGGATTGCTGTTTTGGCATTTCCCATCCTGGCGGTGATTCAGGAAATGTGCGCCCGTATAGGCATTGTAACCGGCAAGAGATTGACCGGTGTAATCAAAACTTATTATCCTCCCTGGGTATTATATACATTAATCTTATTAAGCTGTCCTGCATTCCTGCTGAATATCGGCTCCGATATAGCCATATTAGGTGACATTGGTAATTTAATATTTCCATCATTGCCTGCATTGTATTGCAGTATAGGGTTTAC
>PKYU01000496.1 GCA_003132765.1 Chitinophagaceae bacterium
TTATCGGGATCTTCATCAGGCAAATGCTGGTTGTCTTTTGGGAGTGTTTCCAGAATATCCAGGTACTCTTCTTCCGTAAGCAGGTCTGCGTAATTTTGTCCTTTATCTGCACGGATACCCGACTGAATTACCACAAATCTTTCATAGTACACAATCGTCTCCAGCTTTTTGGAACTCATTCCAAGAAGATAGCCGATCTTATTAGGGAGTGATTTGAAATACCAGATGTGCACCACCGGAACTACCAATTTGATATGGCCCATTCTTTCGCGACGCACTTTCTTTTCGGTAACTTCAACACCGCAGCGGTCACACACAATACCTTTATATCGGATGCGCTTGTATTTACCACAGGCACATTCATAATCCTTAACAGGACCGAAGATTCTTTCGCAAAACAAGCCGTCTCTTTCGGGCTTATAGGTACGGTAATTTATTGTTTCAGGCTTTAATACTTCTCCATAGCTTCTTTCCAGGATGGAATCGGGAGAAGTAAGGCCTATTGTAATTTGAGAAAACGTTGGACGTGGACGATTTTCTTTTCTTATCATATTATTTATTATGCTTTGTGCTGTCAGCTATGAGCCGTGAGTAAAGCCATAATTGACTGCAAGTAATTTTTTATTTTTTATTGGTTCACAGCTGAAAGTTCCTTTCAATTATTCAAACTGTAAATCTAATCCCAACCCTCTTAGTTCATGCACGAGTACATTGAACGATTCAGGTACCCCAGGCCTTGGAATATTATCTCCTTTCACTATGGCTTCATAAGTTTTGGCCCTTCCGATAATATCATCAGATTTTAATGTCAGCAATTCCTGTAAAATGTTGGATGCGCCATAAGCCTCGAGTGCCCAAACTTCCATTTCACCAAATCGCTGGCCACCAAACTGAGCTTTACCACCCAAAGGTTGCTGGGTAATTAAACTGTATGGTCCGATGGAACGGGCATGCATTTTATCATCCACCATATGGTGTAACTTGATAATATAAATGATACCAACGGTTGCCTTCTGATCGAACCTTTCACCGGTTTCCCCATCATACAGGTAGGTATGACCGAAAGTAGGAAGGTTGGCCTTCTTAATTTCCTCGGCAATTTCTGCTACAGAAGCACCATCGAAAATTGGCGTAGCATATCTCTTATCCAGTTTCTCACCGGCCCATCCGAGCACTGTTTCATAAATCTGCCCGAGGTTCATACGACTGGGTACACCTAATGGATTTAATACAATATCCACCGGGGTTCCATCTTCGAGGAACGGCATATCTTCCTGCCTAACAATTTTTGCAACAATTCCTTTATTACCATGACGGCCCGCCATCTTATCTCCCACTTTCAGCTTACGCTTCACAGCGAGATATACTTTAGCGAGTTTCAATACGCCTGCCGGTAATTCATCACCAATGGAAATATTAAATTTCTCTCTTTTAAACCGGCCAAGTTCTTCATTGTACTTAATATTGTAATTATGCAGAAGCGTATTAATATGATCATCGGTTTTTGCATCTCCAGCCCATCCCAATGGATTCACATTCTGGTAGTCGATATTAGACANNTTTGCCTATGAGAATTTCCCCAAAATTGTTACTTACTCCTGCTGAAGTCTTATCTTTTAATAATACCAGTAATTTGCTTATCAGCAATTCCAACTGATCGGCCTCTATTTTCTCATGAGTCTTATCGATTTTTTCGAGGGAGGCCTTTTCTTTTACTTTTCCGTTTTTGTCTTTCTTAGCCCGCTGAAACAGTTTCTTATCTATAACTACCCCTTCAGTGCCACTTGGCGCTTTCAGGGAAGCATCTTTTGCATCGCCTGCTTTGTCGCCGAAAATAGCCCTTAATAATTTTTCTTCCGGGGTAGGATCACTTTCACCCTTGGGTGTTATTTTCCCGATGAGGATATCCCCTTCTTTAACCTGTGCTCCACNNTTCTGATTACCCCATGCTGGTCAAGATCCTTGGTGGCTTCTTCACTAACGTTCGGAATATCCGGCGTTAATTCTTCCTCGCCAAGTTTTGTATCGCGGACTTCCAGTTCAAATTCGTCAATATGAATAGAAGTAAATAAATCTTCTTTAACTACTTTTTCGCTGATCACAATAGCGTCTTCAAAATTGTAACCTTTCCACGGCATGAAAGCCACTTTCAGGTTACGGCCAAGCGCCAATTCACCGTCTTTGGTAGCATAACCTTCCGTAAGGAAATCACCTNNTTCACTGCCGGGCGAAGATTGATACAGGTGCTCTGGTTGGTTTTTATAAATTTAGTCAGCTTGTAAATAATGAGGTCCTCCTCAAAGCTTACCAGCTTCTGGGACTGGTTACGGTTATATCTTACATGAATTTCATTGGCATCAACATATTCAACCATACCATCTCCATCTGCATGAATCTGAATCCGTGCATCCCTCGCTGCTTTTCCTTCAAGGCCGGTTCCAACAATTGGGGCCTGGGGAAGAATCNNAGTGAAGCGCTCAAACCAACAATCTGGTTAGGTGCCACATCCATGTATTCCACTTCATTTTTATCCAGAATAGGGAAATCACCCGTTTCGCGGGACTTCACCTTATCCAATATAAAATTTGACTTTGAATCAAGAGGAGCATTTGCCTGTGCAATCTTTGCTGAATCTTCTTCTTCGGCACTCAGGAAATACACCTTTTTCAAATCTACATGACCATCGTGTACTTTGTGATAAGGAGTTTCAATGAANNTTCGGACCTTCAGGCGTTTCAATGGTACATAGGCGTCCATAATGTGAATAGTGAACGTCACGAACCTCAAATCCTGCACGCTCCCTGCTCAGGCCTCCGGGCCCGAGTGCGGATATACGGCGCTTATGTGTGATTTCACTTAATGGGTTTGTCTGGTCCAGGAATTGGGATAACTGGGAAGTTCCAAAAAATGAATTGATAACTGATGATAAAGTCCTTGCATTGATCAAATCTACAGGAGTAAATACTTCATTATCCCTTACATTCATCCTTTCACGGATGGTACGGGCCATACGGGCAAGGCCAACGCCAAACTGGGCATACAATTGCTCTCCAACGGTGCGAACACGACGATTGCTCAAATGATCAATATCATCTATTTCACTCTTTGCATTAGTAAGCAAAACGAGGTATTTGATGATGGCGATGATATCTTCTTTAGTTAAAACCTTTTTTTCGATCGGGTAATTCAACCCAAGTTTGCGGTTGATTTTATACCGGCCTACCTCACCGAGATCATAACGCTTGTCACTAAAAAATAATTTATCAATAATACCTCTTGCAGTTTCATCATCTGGGGCGTCAGCACCGCGCAACTGTCGGTAAATATGCTGTACAGCTTCAATTTCACTGTTGGAAGTATCTTTATTTAATGTATTATAAATAATTGCGTAATCTCCGCTCACTTCTTCCTTCTGAATGAAAACACTTTTTGCATTCAGTTCCAGGATCATCGCAATATTATCCTCATCCAGGATGGTATCTCTTTCTAATACAATTTCATTCCGCTCAAGGCTAACAACTTCACCGGTATCCTCATCCACAAAATCTTCAACCCAGGTGCGCAATACTCTTGCAGCAAGGCGTTTTCCGATGTGTGCCTTAAGTGTTTTTTTATCCGCTTTAATCTCTTCTGCCATACCAAAAAGCTCGAGGATATCTTTATCTGTTTCGTAGCCGATAGAACGAAGTAAAGTGGTAACCGGGAATTTCTTTTTACGGTCGATGTAGGCATACATGACATTATTAATATCTGTAGCAAATTCCATCCAGGCGCCCTTGAAAGGGATTACCCTGGCAGAATATATTTTGGTACCGTTAGGATGAACCGATTGACCGAAAAATACACCCGGTGAACGGTGCAGCTGGCTAACTACTACTCTCTCTGCTCCATTGATTACAAAAGTTCCGCGGGGAGTCATATAAGGAATATTTCCCAGGAAAACATCCTGAACAATNNGTCTGGAAATCCACATGCTCTTCATCATTACAACTCAGTCGCAGCTTTGCTTTCAAAGGCACAGCATACGTAAGCCCCCTTTCAATACACTCTTCAATGGTGTACCTTGGCGGATCTACAAAATAGTCCAGGAATTCCAGCATGAAAATATTTCGGGTATCCGTTATCGGGAAATTTTCCTTGAATACACGAAATAACCCTTCAACATTACGTTTATCGGGTGT
>PKYU01000612.1 GCA_003132765.1 Chitinophagaceae bacterium
TAGTAAAAGCGCCTTTTAAAACATTTACCGATTTAAAGCCTGATAGCACCAGCGCGGGGTAAAACCCTGACAATAAAGTAACCAGCAATAAAACGGCAACAATAAAAGTGATGAATTCAAAATTTAGCAAACCACCAGTTGACAAATGCACATCGAGAAGATTGTTTACGAAAGGCAGGCATATAAAAACAAGAAGCAGGGAAAGCGTTAACGCCAGCACGGTAGTGACGCCTGTTTCGCCTAAAAATTGCAGGATAAGCTGATTGCGTTTACTACCCAAAACTTTTCTTACTCCCACCTCACGTGCACGATTTACAGATTGCGCCGTAGCGAGATTAACAAAGTTTACGCAGGCAATGATTATTAAAAACAAGCCAATCAGCTTCAGGCTGAGAATATAGTCCTCGCTGAAAGTAACTCCCGTAAAATTTCCGTACCGCTCATCGTAGTGAATTTCATTTAATGGTTCGAGATATAGTCCGTAATTGGGATTAACCGGTTTAATATTCTTATCAACAAATTGTGCAAGCGATTTATTGAACTTGTCTTTTGCATCTTTATTATTAAGCTCAACAAAGCAATAATTATTATCGTCAATGCTTCCCCAATCGTTTATATCGATATTTTTTATGAGGGTGGCATATGAGATAACAACAGTCAGCGGAAAATCGGTATTGGCAGGAGGATTATCAAGGATTCCTGTCACTTTCATATCAGTACGATATATCTTCAGAGTCTTTCCCATTGCATCTTTCCAATCACCGAAATATTTTGTAGCCACATCCTTTGTGAGTAAAACCGTGTTAGGCTCATCGATGGCATTTGCCTTATTGCCTTCGGCTAAAGGAAAATGAAACATCTCAAAAAATTGAGGTTCAGCAACAAAAGGTTTTTTCTCCTTAAACTTTTTCTCCACGGATCCATCTGTTGCCAATACATCCACCTGGACATCATTGTCTCCATAAATCGCTGCAATATTTTTTACCTGGGGGAAATCGCTCCGCAGGGTTAGGGTAACGGGGAATGGCACTCCTGTTCTGTATTCCTTGTTTGTAGGATTATTTCCTATACGGACAACGCGATAAATGTTATTCCTATCCGTATGAAAGTTGTCAAAGCTTTGTTCATATTGAACCACAAGAAAGATTAAGAGAAACACAGCAAATCCAATGGCCAGACCGACAATGTTAATGAATGAATTGCTTTTATATTTCAGCAAAAATCTAATTGCAGTTTTGAAATAATTTTTGAACATTTTTATAAGCTTTAAGTTGTACGTTTACGTTATAAGTTTAATGCACCATTCACCATTCACATCATCATTCTGTTCTCAAACTCTTCACAGGGTTGGCTATTGCTGCTTTGATTGCCTGGAAACTGATCGTTGCCAATGCAATAACAATCGTTAACAATCCTGCTGCAATAAATATCCACCAACTGAGATTTACCCTGTAAGCAAAATCCTGCAGCCACTTATTCATGGCCCACCAGGCAACAGGAAATGCAATGAGGGCAGCAATCAAAACGAGCTTTAGAAAATCCCTTGTGATCATTGTCACAATATTGGGCACATTTGCACCAAGCACTTTTCGTATACCGATTTCTTTAGTTCGTTGTTCGGCAGCGTAGGTTACAAGGCCAAACAATCCGAGGCAGGCAATGAGAATAGCCAGCAAAGCAAACATTATAATTATTTGCCCCGTTTTCTGTTCTGCGGTATATAACTTATTAAATTGTTCATCCATAAAGGAAAAATCGAGGGGGCGACCCAGCGCCATTTCCGTCCATTTATTTTTTACCTCTTCAATAACGGAGGGAATGGCAGCAGTGTTAATACGAATTGAAATATTGCCTTCACTCTTGCCTAAGTTCAATGCCAGAGGAGTTATTACATCACGCAAAGAACTGAAGTTGAAATTCTTCACAACCCCAACAATGTGCAATTCGCCTAGTTGTTTTGTTTTGAGGTCGGATATCCTGTATAATTTTTTATTCAGGATATCTTTCGTCCCTAAAAATTTTGCAGCAGCCTCATTAACAATTATCGCAGAGGAATCCGTTGGAAATTGCGGGGAAAAGTTTCTTCCCTGTAATAATTTCATATCCAGCGTAGGGATATAATTTTCATCCACTTGCCATATTTGCATCGACACAGCGCTTTTTGGATCGAGCGCCGGTGAGGTAAAAAAAGCATCATTATTACGGTCAAAACCTGTAGGTATAAAACCCGTTATCGTTGCATTTTGCACTCCACTGATGTGCAACAACTCGTTCCTGAACGTTGTTGCTTCGTTTCCCAAAGCATTCGTATTATTGATAACCAAAACCTGGTTGCGGTTATAGCCAATATCTTTATGACGGATATAATTAAGCTGGTTATAAATAACCACAGTTCCGATTATGAGAATTATAGAAACTACAAACTGAAAGACCACCAATGTATTTCTTAACCAGGATCTTTTAAACCCTTTTGCCAGCTTTCCTTTCAATACATCAATAGGTTGAAATGCAGAAAGGTAAAAGGCGGGATAACTGCCTGCAAGCAGCCCCACCACCACCATGAATGATATCAGAGCCAGTAATATTGAA
>PKYU01000488.1 GCA_003132765.1 Chitinophagaceae bacterium
CGAACAAAGCACCTAATCCTATTAATTGATCATGAAAATAGACCGTCAAAAATCCTTTATCATTTCCAAAATATCGGCAGTTCAGGTTATTTTAGGATATAAATCCGGGCAGTTTAAAACCAGCTTTTGGGAGAACTTTTGCTGATTCCACCAAGGCCAGGAGATCCTATTAAACTCCTGACAATTGAATTACCAGCAGTTCCCACCAAACTCTTGACAATGGTATTGTTGGTAACTTTTTCAAAGGTACTTTCCTCTGGTTTAGGTGGTGATTGCTTATCAGGCGCATTTGATGCTGCCTCCTTCAATTTTGTAGTAGGCTTTTTTATAGGCGCCTGTACTATCTATTACCTGGTTATATTTAGCAACCGANNCATTTATTTACCATTTCAATTTTCCTTTCCTGAAAGTTGAAAATTGAAATAGAAAATGATAAGAATGTTTTAACTTTTTAGATTATCATTTTGAAGTAATTAGCAGTCAAATCCTAAAAATAAATTGATTTAACAAAAACTAAATACCTTTATTCATAATAAATACATTAAAAATATGGACAATAAAAAACCTAAAATTCTAATTTGCGAAGATGATCCAAACCTTGGAATGGTCTTAAAAAATTACCTGGAACTTAATGATTATGATGTTGTATTGGAGAGAGATGGGAGACTTGGTCTTGCCGCTTTCCAGCGTGAGAAATTTGATATTTGCCTGCTCGATGTTATGATGCCAAATATGGATGGCTTTACCGTAGCAGAAGAAATCAGAAATGTGGACCCTGATATGCCGTTATTTTTCCTGTCTGCAAAAACTATGAAGGACGACATTATAAAAGGGTATAAACTGGGTGCTGATGATTATATAACCAAGCCTTTTGACAGCGATGTATTATTACATAAAATCAAGGCAATTTTAAAGCGAAATGAAGAATTGCATCGTGAAGAAGCCAATGCTGAATATGATTTAGGGCAATTTCATTTTAATCCAAGGTTACGCCAGTTAGGTGTTGATAAGGATGTACAGACATTATCTCCTAAAGAAAACGAATTACTTAAAATGCTATGTGAATATAAGAATGATCTGTTGCCAAGAGAAACTGCTTTAAAGAAAATATGGGGCAGCGATACTTACTTTAATGGGCGCAGTATGGATGTTTATATTGCAAAGCTTCGGAAATATTTGAAAAATGATACCAATATAGAAATTGTAAATATTCACGGAAACGGGTTCAGGCTGGTAGTTCAGGAGTAACTGAATTTAAGACCTGGGGTGATTCTTATTATTTGAAAACAAGATTGCTGCAACCAGACCTGCGGTTTCCGTTCTTAACCTTGTTTCTCCAAGGCTTAATGGAATAAATTTATTAATAATTGCGTCTTTAATTTCATCATTTGTAAAATCACCTTCAGGGCCAATTAAAATCAATTGGTCGCCATCGACTGTAAGGTCGGATGGTAAAAGTTTCTTTTGATCTTTAAGGCAATGCGCGATGTATTTATTTTTGAAATTAGCTTCCTGAATAATATTCTGATACTTCAAGGGTTGATGTAATACGGGAAGCCATGCCTGTTCCGATTGCAGCATGGCGCTAATTAAGATATTTTTCATCCTGTCATGCCTGAATTGTTGTTTCTCCGTCCGATCACAAATAAGGGGGATAATTTCTGAGACCCCAATTTCTGTAGCTTTCTCTAAAAACCATTCAAAACGATTTTTACTTTTTATTAGAGATATTCCAATAATTATTTTATTAGTTCTCCCCGGAATAATAGAATTATTGATTACTTCCACTTTGGCACTTTTTTTATTTGACGAAAGCAAAGAGGAAGTAAAAATTTCTCCCCGGCCGTTAGTAATCAGCAACTTTTCGCCTTCATTCATTCGCAGCACCAGAACAATATGCCTGGAGGTTTCTTCACTGAGGGTANNATTTTCCTCAAAAAAAAATGGCAATTGCATTATCAGGAAATATATTTCTTGTTATTCAGAAAAGCTTCTTCGTTTTAAAATGATATGTCATCATCAAATTCACCATCATTCATCTTACTCCCTTTTTGAATATACAGCTTTGCACCATCCCTATCAATATCATTTACTGATTTCCAGTTTCCCACCTTGGGAAGATTGTTGCTAAAATCATCACTGTCGCCCTCTATAAATTTTTGAATGTGCAGCAAAGCCTTCAATTTAATCGTATCAAGCTGGCCATTTCGATGTTTGGCAATTCTCACATGTGTTTCACCCTTATTACTCTCCCCCATTTCATTCGCGGTAATATCATAGTATTCAGGTCTGTAAAGAAACATGACCAAATCTGCATCCTGCTCTATTGCCCCGGATTCTCTTAAATCACTTAATTGTGGCATTTTATTTCCCTCTTTCCTTTTTTCAACTTCTCTGCTTAGTTGGCTAAGTGCAATAATGGGGATTTGCAATTCCTTGGCAAGCCCTNNGCGGCTGATTTCCTGTTCCCTGTTGCTGTTGCGGTTTTCGCCTGTCCCGCTCATAAGCTGTAAGTAATCAATAATAATAAGTCCGACATTGTGTTTATTTTTCAGCCTTCGGCACTTGGCTCTTAATTCAAAAATATTTAGGGCAGCGGTATCATCAATATGTATAGGGGCAGAAGCGAGTCTTTCAATGCCTTTTTTATAAAGTTGCTTCATCTCGTGTTCCTCAAGCCTTCCTCTTGCTATTTTTTCAAGCCAGATTTCACTCTCCGCACTCAGTATTCTCTGGACGAGTTGGCCTGCACTCATTTCAAGAGAAAAAAAGCCAACTGTTGTTGGTTTAGTAGGATGCAAGGCCGCATTACGAGCAAGGTTAAGCGCAAATGCCGTTTTACCAACAGAAGGCCTTGCAGCCAATACAATAAGATCTGAAGGTTGCCAGCCATAAGTAATATGATCCAAAATAGCAAAACCAGTAGGCACACCAGTAATTTCATCCTGCCTGATTCGCAGGTCTTCTATACGTTGTATCGTTTTTACCAATACTGTATCAATACTGGCATAATCTTTTCTAAGATGGTTGTTTGTAATTTCAAAAAGCTTTGTTTCCGCATCATCAAGTAAATCGAAAACATCAGTGCTATCTTCGTAAGCATCACCTATAATTTCCCCGCTGATTCTTATAAGTTCCCGCTGGATAAATTTTTGCAAAACAATTCGGGAGTGGGTTTCAATATTTGCTGATGACACTACCGAATTAGTCAGTTTTGTCACATAAAACGGGCCACCAATTAGGTCTATCTCCTCTCTGAATTTCAACTCTTCAACCACCGTGAGCAAGTCAATTGGCGAATTTTTTTGCTGCAATCCCTGCATTGCCCTGAAAATTCGCTGGTTAGCTTCCACATAGAAACATTCCGGTTTTAAAATTTCCACAACTACATCGAATGCATTTTTTTCGAGCATTATAGCGCCAAGAACTGCCTCTTCCAGGTCTTTCGCCTGAGGTGGAACTTTGCCAAACATCATTGTGCCGAGTTCCAATGAACTATTTTTTCTTCTTGATTTTCTTTCTTTATTAAGGTTAGTAAGATCCATGATTTTTAAAGAGGGTTAATATTATTTAGTAAAATTTTTCTTCATAATTTATATTAAATATTGATAGAAATGGCTAAGGTATAGCACAAAGAACTATATAAATAAATTGTTAAGACTTTTAATTTGTTCCACATTCGCTAACAGTCAATCCCCAAAAAAGAATGACTTATCACCATTAATCTTATTGTTTTTACACAATTTAAATTATTTTTCAATTCTTTTAGGATCATAATTCACACAAGACTGTGTACAAAAAAAAAATTATTTTTTTACCCATTCAGAAAAAAAATTCATAACTAATTTCCAGGCATTTTCCCATATCTATTTATTTTAACAGGCTCTTTTGGGGGTCGAAATCCTTACTGCGAAAGCATTTAAAAAGCTACCCTTTATCATACCTGCATCTTTCTTATTTTTGATCTGAAAAAAGAGTACTGCACGCATTTTTAAAATTATACATGAAAATTAGCTACAATTGGCTGAAAGATTATCTACCCATTAATTCATTAACCCAAAAAGCGATAGAAAGCCCGGAAAAGCTTTCTGCTATTTTAACCTCTGTTGGGCTTGAAGTGGAAGGCCTTCATACATATGAAGAATTTAAAAATTCTTTGAAAGGTTTGATTATTGGCGAAGTTATTACCTGCGAGAAACACGTGGATGCTGACAAATTGAAAATTACAACGGTTAATATTGGTAAAGGGGGAATCTTACAAATAGTTTGTGGTGCGCCTAACGTTGCCGCAGGACAAAAGGTAATTGTGGCTCCGGTTGGCACGGACCTTTTCACTGTGAAAGGAGAGCATTTAAGTATAAAAAAAGCAAAAATAAGAGGCATCGGAAGCAGCGGAATGATTTGCGCTGAGGACGAAATTGGTATTGGTCAAGGCCATGAAGGTATTATAGTATTACCTATAGATGCAACACCGGGAATGTCTGCATTTGAATTTTTTAAACCCTATAGTGATTGGGTGTTTGAAATAGGCCTGACTCCAAACCGTATGGACGCAATGAGCCACATGGGAGTGGCAAAAGATGTGTGTGCCTGGTTATCCCACCATTACAAGGCCGAAATAAAAGTAGTTACTCCTTTTAATAACAAATTTAAAACAGATAATAACTCAAAGAAGATAAGTGTAAGCATTGAAAATGCCGAAGCCTGCAGTAGGTATTCAGGGGTGAGTATTTCCGGAATTAGGGTAGCTCCTTCTCCCTCGTGGTTACAAAACAGGCTTAAAAGTATAGATGTGCGACCTATCAATAACATTGTGGACATTACCAATTTCATTCTTCATGAAACAGGGCAACCATTGCATTCTTTTGATGCTGATAAAATAAATGAAGATAAGATAATCGTCAGGACACTTCCCTCCGGAACTTCATTTAAAACATTGGATGAGAAAATCCGCGCCTTGGGTGATGAAGATATTATGATCTGCAATGGAAAAGTGGAGCCTATGTGTTTTGGAGGAGTCTTTGGTGGCATAGGTAGTGGCGTTACAGAAAATACAACTA
>PKYU01000580.1 GCA_003132765.1 Chitinophagaceae bacterium
GGTAATCTTTATTCAAAAAAAATGGGCATTTTAGGGAAACTGCCTAAAAATGAAATGCTTGCAAAGTTGAAAGAGGAAGTTGCAAATTGGCAGGCTGCAGATTCATCAATTCCCGTTATTCCTGCCTTGCATTACATCGCAGTTAGTGCTCAGGGCAGTCCCGGGAAAGGAGGAAAGCACAGGCTTCGTATGCCTTTTCATCAGATTGACACGATAATGAACTGGGCACATGAAATCAATGCGCTCACATTTTTAGATATCCAGGTTGGACAGAGTACAGTGGGCGAGGAGATACCTCCCCTCGAAGCTTATCTAAAATTACCGGATGTTCACTTNNTATGAAATTTGGCGATGTGCCCGGAAAAAAGATTGGTACATTTAATACAACCGATATAAATGATGCAATCGATTTCCTGGCTAGCCTGGTGAAAAAATATAACCTTCCTCCAAAAATTTTAATTGTACATAGATTTACCCAGGGAATGGTAACTGATTATAAAAATATCAAGAAGGTTCCGGAAGTACAGGTAGTAATGGACATGGATGGATGGGGAAGCAAAGTTTTGAAAAGATCTACTTATCTTCGGTATATATTTAAGGAACCTGTAGAATTTGCCGGGTTCAAATTATTTTACAAGAATGATACAAAAGCAGGCAACCAGCTGTATACTCCCGGTGAATTATTACAATTTGTTCCCAAGCCAATTTATATCCAATACCAGTAGTTTGGCCCTTTCAATTTATTTAGTTTAGTATGAAATTTCTCTTTTCTTTAATATGCAATATTGCTTTGCTTTTTATGGTTGCCTGTTCTGGGGGATCACCAAAAAAGGAAATTGTTGCAAATACACCAGACCCTCAAAAAGTTGATTCATCCCAAGTTAAAAATGCTGCTGATGCTACAACAATTCTTTCGAAGAAAGAGGTACCTGTTTTATGTTACCATCATATCAGGGAGGCCAAACTGGAACAAAGTGAAACAATGAAAAGTTATTCTGTATCGCCGCATTCTTTTGCAGAGCAAATGAAAGCATTAAAAGATAGCGGATATGAAACCATTCTCCCGGATCAATTATACAATTACCTGGTTTACGACGGTAAGCTGCCTTCAAAGCCTGTAATGCTTACATTTGATGATACAGATGGAGAGCAATTTACAATAGGATCGAAAGAGATGGAAAAATATGGGTTCAAGGGAGTTTTTTTTATTATGACAATCTCTATTGGAAAGAAACGCTATATGAGCAAAGAACAATTAAAGGAACTTGCTGATAGTGGAAATGCGATTGAATCTCATACTTGGGATCATAATATGGTAACNNCGCAGTTTGTGAAACCGCGAAAAACGATTGAAGATATAACAGGAAAAACTGCTGATTATTTTGCTTATCCGTATGGCTTGTGGAATGTGGCTGCATTCCCGGAACTAAAAAAGGCAGGATTTAAAATAGCTTTTATCTTGTCAACAAAAAGAGATACAACTGATCCATTATTCACCATTCGGCGGATGATTGTGCCCGGAACATGGTCAGTCCCAGGCATATTCCACGCTATGAAAAGTACTTTCCATCTGACAGGACATGGGGGCTGAATTATCAGGGCTTTACTGCTCCCAAAATAGTGTTGATTTAATGGTGCATTAGATATCGGCGTTCCCCTTATTTCGCTACTTCAATCTTTACTTTCATATTTTTGATTTTCTCATTCTTGATTAAGAGTAATGCCTGTCCCATTTTTGATTTTCTGATCGCAACAAATGAATTAAAATCTTTGACTTCGATCAGCCCTATATCTTCTTTTTTTAATTGTCCTTTTTTAGTGAGGAATCCAACAATATCTATCTTATTTATTTTATTCTTTTTACCGGATGAAATAAAAAGTGTGGACCATTTTGGTTTTTCGGGCAGGGTAATCAATTCAGGAAGTTGAATCTTTTCAATATCTGCATTTATATAAGCAGGTAATTTTTCTTCAGAAGAAAGTATCATTATAGCAGTACCACTTTCATTCTGCCTGGCTGTTCTTCCATTCCGGTGAGTAAAAATATCTTCATTTTGCGGCAGATGGTAATGAATGATGTACCTGAGATGTGGAATATCAAGTCCACGTGAGGCGAGATCTGTAGTTACTAAAAAATTAACTGTTCCATTTCTGAACTTACACAAGGCACTATCTCTTTGGTATTGTTCTAATGCACCATGATAATATTCATTAATAATACTTTTGCTTGCAAGATAATTGCTTACTCTTTCAACTGATTCCCGGTGATTACAAAATATAATAGTTGGCCTGTTTCCCAGGAGGCATAACAACCTGAAAAGAGTTTCATTTTTATCTTTATCTGGAGAAAAAACACTTTTTATTTCCAGCCTGCTTTCCTCATCTGTTTCAGGAATGAAATTCAACCGGGAAGTATTACCGAGATTAAGAAAAGAAGGGATTTCCACATTTCCCGTGGCGGATGTCAGCATTTTCTTTTTTACATTTTTTAATGAGTTCATTATATAAGAAACTTCATCAAGAAAACCCAACTCCAGGGTTTTATCAAATTCATCGAGTACAACATTTTCTATTGTATCAACGGTAATATTACCTCTTCTTATATGATCACATAACCTTCCCGGTGTTCCAATAACTATTGACGGCGGTTGTACCAAATTATTTTCTTCTATTTCCCTTTTATGTCCACCATAGCAGGAAGTTATTTTAAAACCGGTACCCATTAATTTAAATACCTTTTCAATTTGGATAACCAGCTCGCGGGAAGGCACTATTATAAGCGCCTGAGTATTCTTATTTTCTTCATCAAGTAGTGGAAGCAATGGTAGCAGGTAGGCAATTGTTTTACCAGAGCCTGTGGCAGCCAGTAAAATCAGGTCCCCTTGCTTTGAACTANNAAGTATATTTTGAATTGAATATTTTGTTTTTGACATGCCGGCAAAAGTAAGCATGTTTGTTTCAGCGTCGTGAACAAAAAAACTATTTAGCGGTTTTAATAATAATCACCTGTTGATGTGACAGATATCATATTTTGAGAGGTAAATAATTATTACATTACAAAAAAAAAATATGGAAACAAATATTGGAATAACCCAAAAAAACAGACAGGCAGTTACTCTTGAAATGTCCAAATTATTGGCTGACGAATTCATCTTGTATACCAAAACCAGGAATGCGCATTGGAATGTAGAAGGAGCTGATTTTCATGCTATGCATCTTTTTTTTGAGGCGCAATATGAACAACTGGATGAAATAATGGATAGCGTGGCGGAGCGCATTCGTGCAATAGGACATTATGCACCTGCAACATTAAAAAGCTATTTGAAACTTACCCACCTGACTGAATTTGGGGAGGATAGAAACGGTAGTCTTGATTTTATTCAGGAATTGCTCAGCGATCATGAAAGCATTATTGAATTTATAAGAAGCAAAATAACTCTGTTTGCAAGTACTTATAAGGACCTTGGCACCAGCGATTATATTACTGGCTTAATGGAAACGCATGAAAAAATGGCTTGGATGTTGAGATCACACCTTTAGATAGAGTATGTGGTTGTTAAGGCAAATAATCCTGTTATTATCTGGAATCATTCGTAGTAAATGCCGCACCAGGTTTTTCGTGGAAAGATCATATTGCGTCATTAAAAGGAAGCTAATATTTTAATGAACTCTTAAGATGCCATATTAATTTATGGCTTTCTTATTTCAAGGATATTAGAAAATATCAAAATCCATGGAAGGTCCTCTTTTGATGACTTTCAGGTTATCACCGATGGCCACTACTCCTCTTCCTTCTG
>PKYU01000265.1 GCA_003132765.1 Chitinophagaceae bacterium
ATCAACTTGACATGACACTAGATTAAATGTTCAACTGTTAAATACAAGGGGAAATTAATTACTGGTAGATCCATCTCTCACTTTCACTTTTTTACCGCTGTTCTTTTTCTGGTACTCTAATACTTCCGGAGGAACCGTTTTTGGTTTTGGTTGGTCAGTGGTTACATCTTCTGGTTTTGGCGCTTCAATTAACCTGCCCCGGTCATACTTTTCAATCTTCATGATTCTTCCGGTTGCGGGATCAAAATAGGTCCAGCTGCCATCCTTAACGCTGTACTGTTCTGCCTTTACAATTTTATAGCTGATAATTTCATTGCTTCCTGTGCCATATACCGCTATTGTATCATAGGGTATATTTGGGTTATAGCCTCTCCAGTTTTCTTCCCTTACCAATTCGCCAAAAGGCGTAAAATATTNNCTTTTCAACAGCAAGGAGATCACCGGTAAGTGTATATTTTCTCCAGACCCCCTCTTTCTTATTATTGACAAATATTCCTTCTTCTTCATAACCGGGCTCTCCCCTTAAAGGATTTACATGTACTACCCATTTCCCCTGTTTAAAACCTTTATTATCGATGCCATTTAATGTATCTCCGTGAATAGAAATGATGTAAGTCTTATATTGCGCATTGGTGGGATGGCATAATTGAACCAGAATGCATATCAATAATAATTTCTGTACTTTCAAAATAACAATCTTTTAAAAAGTATAATTATGTTTTTATATCTCAAATTTACCAAATTAAAAAGAGTTGCCTGGTGTTATGTAATGTTGTTTGGAACAACTTTAACCTTTGTTTCATCAATCGCACAAATTGCTCCTACTCCTGCTGCTGAAAGATTGAACGGTTTAGCTCAAAGAAAATTATTGCAAAGCCAATCTTTATTGAAGGATATTAAATTTCGCAATATAGGACCATCTGTTATGAGCGGCAGGGTAGTGGATATGGATATAAATCCTAACGATCCTACAGAATTTTACCTGGCTTATGCTACAGGGGGACTCTGGCATACGACGAATAACGGACAGAGTTTTGTTCCCGTTTTTGATCATGAGAGCGTTATTGGTATCGGTGATATTGCCGTTAACTGGAAGGCTGGTGAAATATGGATCGGTACCGGGGAGGCGAATAGTAGCAGGTCTTCCTATTCAGGTATCGGAATTTATAAAAGTCTTGACACGGGCCGCACATGGCAATATCTTGGGCTCCCGGAAACACAGCACATAGGGAAAATAATCCTGAACCCGGAAAATAAAAATATAGCCTGGGTTGCCGCAATCGGGCATCTTTATTCGCCAAACAGGGAAAGAGGTGTTTTTAAAACGACTGATGGAGGAAAGTCCTGGAAACAAACCTTATATATTGATGATAATACGGGGGCCATTGATATGGATATGAACCCCAATAACCCGAATGAATTATATGCCTGTATGTGGCACAGCGAAAGGAGGGCCTGGAATTTTAGGGGAAGCGGAAGCACTTCAGCTATTTATAAAAGAGCGGATGGCGGGGTAACCTGGAAAAAGATCACCGGAAAATCCACAGGCTTTCCGGAAGATGAAGGAACAGGACGAATTGGTATTGCTGTATTCAAAACCAATCCCCAGGTAATATATGCAATACTTGATAATCAAAATCACCGGCCTGATACAGCTTCAAAGAAAACAGATACATCTAAGTATACCCGACATGATTTTAAAAATATTTCTAAAGAAAAATTTTTAAAACTTGATGATAAAAAACTAGATTCTTTCCTGATCAAAAATGATTTTGATAAAAAGTATACTGATTCTTNNATTATTTTATTGATGCCAATAGTGATCTTTATGATACTCCCATTATTGGATGCGAAATTTACAGGAGCGACAACGGTGGATTATCCTGGAAAAAAGTCAATACAAAAGGACTTGATCTGTATAATACCTATGGTTATTATTTTGGAAAAATTTCTGTATCACCTGTGAATGAAAATAAGGTGATCATCAATGGATTCAATTTAATGGAGAGTACAAATAGTGGTAAAACATTTAAGGCAGTTGATAAATCAAACACACATCCGGACTGGCATGGCGTATGGATAAATCCTTTGCGGGATAGTAATTGGATTGCCGGTAATGATGGAGGTTGCAATATTACCTATGATGATGGCAAACACTGGTTTAAGGCAAATACCCCACCTGTTGCACAGTTTTACGCTATCGTAGTTGATGATGCAAAACCATACCATGTATATGGAGGAATACAGGATAATGGGGTTTGGTATGGTTCCTCAAAGAATTTTGATAATGACAAATCCGGTGATGATGAGGACGAATTTGAGGTAGAGGATAACTGGAAGAATCTGGGCGGAGGAGATGGCATGCAGGTACAGATAGATACCCGGGATAACAAAACAGTATATTTTGGTTCGCAGTTTGGCGAATACGTCCGAAAAACAATTGATGCAAGAAAAGGAAAGCGCATTCACCCGATGCCTGACCTTGGAGCTGAAAAGTTCCGCTATAACTGGCAAACTCCCATCTTATTGAGCAGCTTTAACCAGGATATTTTCTACATGGGATCAAACGTTTTTTTCAGAAGTATGGATAAAGGGGAGAATATGAAGACTTTAAGCCGAGAGCTTTCAATTGGGAAAAAGCAAGGTGATGTTCCTTTCGGAACTATTGTCACCTTAAGTGAATCCCCGATTCGGTTTGGACTGATATATGCAGGTACCGATGATGGAAATATCCAATTGAGTAAGGATGGCGGATACTCCTGGGAGTTAGTGAGCGCATCTTTACCTAAAGGTCTTTATGTGAGCAGGGTAGTGGCTTCTGCATATAAAGAAGGAAGGGTATATGCTATATTGAATGCTTACCGGAATGATAATTTTAATCCGTGGCTGTATGTGAGTGATGATTTCGGACAAACCTGGTCACAAATGGGAAAGAACCTTCCTGAAGGGCCATTAAATGTTGTCAGGGAAGATCCGAAATATGAGGATATCCTGTATGTTGGCAGCGACAATGGATTATATGCTTCTTTTAACCGTGGGAATACCTTCATGTTTTTTGGTTCCAATCTGCCATCCGTTCCTATTCATGATATTGCGATTCAAAAAACAGTCGATGATCTGGTGGTAGCTACTCATGGCAGAAGCATATATATTACCTCCCTCAATGAAGTTCACACATTATATAAGGATTATGTGAAGCAAAAAAATTGAATTGGTTCATGAATAGCCCGATGTTACCTTTGTATGGGAAACCTGTGAGAGGGAAATTGCTTCATTAAAATAGGCAATCTGTCTTCTTTTGAGCTATTCCATGAAACCTCTGATTTTTCTTTTAACTAAATAAGAATATTCAAAATGAAAATAAATTTACAGTGCTTACATTTTAAGGCAAGTCCGCACCTCAAAATATTTGTAGATGAAAAAGTAGGTAAACTTGCCACTATTAATGGCAAAATCATCAGTGCGGATGTTACACTCTTTTCTGAGGATGGAAAGAACACCAATCCTGCAAACTGCGAGATTCGACTGGTAATTCCGGGGTATGATGATTTTGTAAAAAAGAAAGCTGAAAGCTTCGAAGCTGCCATTGCAGATGCGGTGGATGCGCTTCAAAAGATACTTAGAAGAAAAAAGGATAAGAAATAAAACAATCCCGATTTTTTTTTACCAGGTCTTATTCACAATTTTATCTTCCCCTTCCCTGAGACCAACTTCTGGTTCTTCTAAAACCGCTGTGCGAAGCTGGCTTGCGCATGAGTGGATTTTTTTGAAGAACTGGTGTCTGTACAAATTGCATGGTACTTGCATATGGATGATCATTTACTACCGGTATGGTCTGATCGATTAATTTATGAATATCCCTGAGAAATGCCCTTTCTTCCATGTCACAAAATGATAAAGCAATTCCCGACGCTCCGGCCCTTCCTGTGCGACCGATGCGGTGTACATAAGTTTCGGGGATGTTTGGTAACTCAAAATTAATTACATGGCTCAGTGAATCGACATCAATGCCCCGCGCTGCAATATCGGTGGCAACCAACACCCTTATCTTGCCGTTTTTGAAGTTGTTCAGCGCAAACTGCCGTGCAGATTGTGTCTTGTTGCCATGAATAGCATCTGCGCTGATTTTAGCACGGTGCAGTTCTTTGGTAATTTTATCGGCCCCATATTTTGTTCGCGTGAAAACCAGGGCATTCTGAATAGTATTATCCTTTAGCAGATGAATTAATAATTGCCGTTTATCATTTTTTTCAACAAGGTATACTGACTGATTAACATTTTCAGCTGTTGACGAAACGGGTGATACTTCTACTTTAACAGGGTTAACTAAAATGGAACCTGAAAGCCTGGCTATTTCCGGGGGCATGGTTGCCGAAAAAAACAGTGTCTGCTTTTTTGCAGGCAGTTTGGCTATAATCTTCTTAACATCATTTATGAAACCCATATCCAGCATACGATCAGCTTCATCCAGGACAAAC
>PKYU01000394.1 GCA_003132765.1 Chitinophagaceae bacterium
AAAAAGTAAAAAATTTAAATAAGCAATTAAATAAATTGCCATGCAATATCCCTATCAAATAAAATCACTTGAAGATTACCATGAAATTTATAATAATAGTGTTGTTGAGCCTGAAGAATTCTGGACTGAAATAGCTGAAAATTTTACCTGTAGGAAAAAATGGGGTAATGTGGTGGAATGGAATTTTGAAGAGCCTTCCATAAAATGGTTTCTTGGAGGAAAATTAAATATTACAGAAAACTGTTTAGACAGATGGACAAAAATTCAACCCGATGTGCCGGTATTAATTTGGGAAGCGAATGATCCCAATGAAAAGTCAAGGGCTATTTCATACAAAGAACTTCTTGAAAAAGTGATTGAGTTTGCTCATGTTCTTAAAGAAAATAATGTAAAAAAAGGTGATAGTGTTTGTATATATATGCCTATGGTTCCAGAGTTGGCGATTGCCATGCTTGCCTGCGCAAGAATAGGTGCAATACACAATGTAGTGTTTGGAGGGTTTTCTGCAAAAAGCATTAAAGACCGGATTGCGGATTCGNNCATTACAGCCGATGGCTCCTACCGAAGCAATAAAACTATACCCGTTAAAAATATTATGGATGATGCAATTGTCGGCGATTCTTCCGTGAAAAAAGTAATTGTATTAAAGCGTACATTCTATTCCGTTAGCATGATGAATGGAAGAGATGTTTGGTGGCACGACGAAATTGAAAAAATAAAAAAGAAAGATTTAAAAGATGATCCCATTGAAGAAATGGATTCGGAAGATATGCTGTTCATCCTTTACACATCAGGCTCTACCGGCAAACCAAAAGGTGTGGTGCATACTATTGGTGGCTGGATAACAGGGCATAGTTATATAGTGTATGGTCCGTTATGTGCAGGCGCTACCTACCTTATGTTTGAAGGAACGCCCACCTATCCTGATGCAGGGCGTTTTTGGGAAATTGTAGAAAAATATAAAGTAAATATTCTCTATACTGCGCCCACAGAAATTCGCAGCCTGATGGCGTATGACACAGATCCAATCAAGGACAAAGATTTGAGTTCTTTAAAAGTACTGGGTAGTGTGGGCGAACCAATTAATGTTGAAGCCTGGAATTGGTATAATGAAAATATTGGCAAGAGAAAATGCCCCATAATAGATACATGGTGGCAAACAGAAACTGCAGCGATCATGATCTCGCCGCTTCCCGGGGCAACGCCGACCAAGCCTGGATCCGCGAACCGTCCGCTGCCCGGAATCGCGGCAAANNATCCTGATATCCAACCTTGCAGGCGTTACCCATCAAAAACCTTGTTATGCTACATTGCCTTTGCCAGGCGTAGTACCTATAATAGTTGATGAAAAGGGAAATAAATTGCATGGCAACAGTGTTTCAGGAAATCTTTGTTTCAAGTTTTCATGGCCATCTATCTTGCGCACCACTTATAATGATAATGAACGTTGCCGTTTAAATTATTTTACTACTTATCCCGGATTATATTTTACAGGGGATTGTTGTTTGCGTGATGAAAATGGATTTTACAGGATTACAGGAAGAGTTGATGATGTGCTGAATGTAAGTGGCCACCGCATTGGTACTGCCGAAGTTGAAAATGCCATTAATATCCATGACAGTGTTTTTGAAAGTGCAGGGGTAGGTTTTCCGCATGATATAAAAGGGCGAGGAATTTATGCCTTTATCATATTTGATAATACCTCAATGAATGAAGAAGACGCAAGAAAAATAATTAATAACGCAGTTACCAAAGAAATTGGTTCATTCGCGAAGCCCGAAAAAATTCAATTTGTAAACGGACTTCCAAAAACAAGAAGCGGAAAAATAATGCGGCGCATACTTCGTAAAATCGCCAAAGGGGAAATGAATAACCTGGGTGATACCTCTACCCTGCTGGATCCTCCTGTAGTGGATGAAATAAAGAAGAATAGATTGTGATAGTTTGAAGAAAAACGTTTGGAAAGTCAGGAACTTTCTAAAAGTTAATTATTAGAATTATATGAAAAAAGCAATTGCAAGGCACTATGAATTCAACCGTTTAAAGAATTGAACAATTTTGGATTTCGATTGTGACAAGCCTGATAAAACTTAATGCAAGTGAAGGAGGAAAGCCTGATGCACCTGGAAGGTATTTTGAAAAGAAAGAAAAGTAATATTCAGGTAAGGCATATAGCAGAGAAATTAAATGTTGTATAGGAAAAAATTAAATTGATTAATGCCAGTTCATAACCTTCGTATAGATAAAAATAAAAAAGGGCTTTTTCTTTGTATAGGCTCAGTAAAAATATTTCTCATAAGCAAGCCAGTTAAGGTTGTTTAACGGGTCCTTTTTCTAAAGGACCCTCATTTTTCAATTCGTGAATTTAATAAGATTATGCAAAATAGTATAAAAGATCATGCAGCTTTATCAGGAATATTTAATGAAGATGAACCATGGGTAGACTGGCATGAAGAAACATTGTGGTTCGTCAGGGAAAAGCGCGATAAGGCTGTACAATGCATCCCTGAATGAGAACAGTTGAGGGAGTATGGTTCGCAAATAAAAAATCATGCCTTATCAAACCTTGATCAGTATTTAATTGAGTTTGAAAAAAAGGCAAAGTCAAATGGTATAACCATACATTGGACTGTAGATGCAAAAGAACATAATGAAATTATATTAGAAATTATCCGTAAAAATAATATTAAGCATTTGGTGAAAAGTAAATCCATGCTAACAGAAGAATGCAATTTAAATTCTTACCTGGCTGAGCAGGGTATTGAAGTAGTTGATACCGATTTAGGGGAACATATTGTACAGTTAAGAAACGAGCATCCCAGCCATATTGTACTTCCGGCCATTCATTTAAAAAAGGAAGATGTCAGTAATACTTTTCATAAGAATTTGAATACTGAAAAAGGTAATAACAATCCTCAATATTTGGCAGAAGCTGCAAGAAAACATCTAAGGAGCAAATTCATCTTTTCTCAGTTAGCCATCACTGGTGTAAATTTTGCAGTTACGGAAACAGGAGGAATTGTTGTTTGCACTAATGAAGGTAATGCCGATATGGGTGTGCATGCTGCCGGTATTCACATTGCATGCATGGGTATTGAAAAAATAATTCCTAAGGCAGCACACCTCGGTGTTTTTTTGCGTTTACTGGCAAGAAGTGCAACCGGGCAGCCTATGACTGTTTATTCAAGTCATTTTCATAAACCACGGCCTGGCCAGCAAATGCATATAGTAATTGTAGATAATGGACGTACACGACATTTGGGAAGGCCCGATT
>PKYU01000108.1 GCA_003132765.1 Chitinophagaceae bacterium
GCCATTTTATGTGGTTTTCAAATCGAAACAATAGTACCCAAAATGTTTTGAGGACTTGGTCAAAACCGGATTACTAGTGATATTATAATATTAGATTTTGTGGCCGGCTTCCAATTAAAGAACAACTTTCAGTTCTTTGAAAAAGAGATATAACAAAAGAAAATAACTGTAAGCATGGTTATCTTAATAATTTGGCAACAACAAAATCACAGATCACAATTTCCTTTTGTTGGCTGAGGTAAGCAACTATATATTTCCTTTTGTAAGGAACGCACCGGTAACTAAGTACTTTCCATTTTTCGTATGTGCAAGGCTTATGTTCTATTCGTTCATCTGAAAGCTCATCAAAAAATTCAAAGGCATCAATTACAAATTTTTTGGCTGTTTGAGGCAATCCTTTGCTTTCAATAAACCAGGCGATCTCTGCTACAGCAGTAGCAGCAGGCTCAAGGATGCTTACTTTCCTTTTGCCCATTTATCAATCAGTTTAAGGGAATGCTTTTTCCCTGCGGCAAGCGAAAGTTTTTTTACGGGAGTGGTTTTTTGTGCAGCAGTCAATTGAATCTTATCAAACTCTTTTTGCTCAATAACAACAAAAGTTCTGTTATTTATGGTTAATGTACCCATTTCTCTTTTTTTTAAAGATACTCAAAAATTAAAATGGAAGAAACTATTGTACTGAAAGGGCTGACGCCANNCGCCAACTGAAGTCCTGAATGGGAAGCTCCCTGTTCAAGTCAGCTTTGCATACGCGATTGCAAATGCCAAAGTCGCAAGGTTAATAAAGAATAAAAAAAAGCAAATGCTGTAGTTACAGTTTCTAAAATCGGAAAAATAGAAAAAATTCATCAAAACAAAAGATCCATTCCAAAATTTTTATATTTAGACAATAGAAGGATTGCGGATATTCAAGTTAAATCCAATTTTCAAGGCCTACATACTCATTGTCGAATTTCCGGACAGTCTATTGTGCAAAGTCCTCGAAGGTTGCAGGCCTCAAATATAGTAATCAATAAAATTCCTGAGGCTTCTTTTTCTTCGTTTTGTTTTTCCATTTTATGTATTTATTTAATTTTTAAAATTTATACTTAGCTTATTTCCCACAGTCATGCTTCATTATCAGGCTGATTTATTTTTTGTATTTTTAATTGCACTGATTAATTTTTGTCCCCGAATTAATACTTTTAAGCTGTTTCTCCTAAGAGAAATGCTTGGATGTTTTTTTACATTGTTGTCAATGTCATGTTTATAAGCAGATATAATATCCTTATATGATACCACTCCAATAATAGTTTTTTCATTTGATACTACCGGCAACATATCTATATTTTCCCTTGCCATCATTTCTACTGCTGTACGCAGGCTATTGTCTATACCAACAGAAATATTATTTCGTTTTATTAGTTTTCCTATCTGGGTTTCCTGGGTATGATGATTGCTAAACAGGTTCGATGAACTTATAATTCCCCGGAACTCATTTTTATTACTTACAATAATAAAATAATTGCTGAGGTAGTCAGGCTCTTTTTCAAGCCAATTCCGCACTTCTCCTATATTATTTTCTTCACTCAGTACTAATCCGTTTTCCTTAATTACCTGCTGTACGGTTATTTTTTCTAAAATATCAGGCTCATAGGTGTCGGGGGTTTTTACCCCACGCCTCGTTATTTTTTCAGTCATTATAGTACTTTCCATAAAGAAAAATGAAACAAAATAAGAAGCGGTACAAGCTGCCAGCAATGGTAACAATGCATTGGATTGACCTGTAACTTCCAATGCAAAAATAATAGAGGTAAGCAACGCCCTTGATGCGCCTGCAAACAGGGCAGACATGCCTATCAATGCGGCAAGCGAAATGGTAACACCCGATGCAGGAAAGAAGTAAAGTACTACACTCCCCAGCAATACACCAATGGCACCACCAATCGTCATTAATGGTGCAAGCGTTCCTCCTGAAGTGCCGCTGGCGAGAGCAATTGCCCATGAAATAAATTTAAAGATGCAAAGTGAAATCACTATCTGCAGAGGCATAAAGCCGGAAAGTATATCTGTAATATTATCGTAGCCTACGCCGAGTGTTCTAGGTGCAAAATACCCGATGGCACCTACAGCAAGGCCCCCAATAGCCGGCCACCACATCCAGTGAATGGGTAATTTTTCAAAACTATCTTCAATAAGATAAACAATTTTTGTTACAAGTATAGACAGCAACCCAATTAAGATACCCATTATGCTGTATGCGAAAAGAGCGGTATTGGATGGTGGTTGTATCAGATGTTTTATCTCGAAAAAAGGAGCTGATGAAAATAGAAAATGGTGGCCCGCTGCACCCGTAATGCATGCAAAAGCAATAGGTATAATAGCCCGCGGTGAAAATTCAAATAATAGTAGCTCTATGGCTAAAAAAATCGCGGCAATCGGGCTTCCAAAAATCGCGGCCATGCCTGCAGTAGCTCCTGCCGCCAATAAAATCTTTCGTTCGTTATGTGTAATTTTCAATAATTGACCAAAGGTAGATCCTAAAGCACCACCAGTTGCAATTATAGGGCCTTCTGCACCAAATGGGCCGCCGGTACCGATGGCTATGGCAGATGAGATTGGCTTTAAATAAGTAATCGCTGGCCTGATCTTACTTTGATTGGTAAGTATCTGTTCCATAGCTTCCGGAATGCCATGTCCGCGAATGGCCTTCGAACCATATAAAGCCATGAGCCCCACTATAACACCTCCGATAACAGGAATTACAATAACAAACAATCCCAGAGAATTATCTGCCGGACTTGAATGAGTAAATGAAAAACTGCCATGAAAGGAAATATTTGTTATCAGGTTAATAAGGTAGATCAGGAACTTGGCAATAAAACTGATACATATTGCTACTACTATAGCGAGTGCAGCAATTGTAAACAACCTGTTTTTATTCTGTGTAACCTGCGGCTTTATGTTTGCTGCCTCTAATGTGGAGTTTAATGAAATTGAGATGGGAATACCGTTGTTTAAATTTTTACTGTCCATTTAAGTTACAAAGTTAGGAGCAACACTTTAGAATCCCAAAACAGCTATGGAATCTTCCTTTTTTTTTTGGCCTTTTTATAAATCTTTCCCATCATTTTAGATCTTATCTATTGAACCAAATCATTTTATTAATGCAAGAAATTCATTCTTAACCGTATCTTCTTTAAACTTTCCAGAATAATAAGAAGTAATGGTGCTACTGTTAGTATCATTTACTCCACGCGAAGCCAGGCAAAGATGGACGGCATCAATAACAATGGCAACATCATCTGTTTGCAGTGCTTCTTTTAATGCTTCAGCAATTTGATTAGTAAGCCTTTCCCGTACCTGCGAGCGTTTGGCATAGTATTGTACCAAACGGTTTATTTTTGATAAGCCAATTACATTTCCATTTGATATATAAGCCACATGTGCTTTTCCAATAATGGGTACAAAATGATGCTCGCAATAAGAATACAATGCAATACTTTTTTCAATCAGCATTTCATTGTACTGATATTTATTTTCAAAGAGTTTTACATCAGGTTTATTTGCGGGATTTAATCCGCTGAAAATTTCTTTTACAAACATTTTAGCAACGCGTTTAGACGTTCCGCTTAAACTATCATCAGTCAAATCAAGGCCCATGGTGTTCATAATTTCCTTAAAGTGTTTTTGAATAAGCTGTATTTTTAATTCGTCATTCATTTTAAAAGCATCTTCACGAAGAGGTGAATCTCCCGAAGTGGCTATATGTTCATCTCCAATAGCCCAGGCTGGTTCTGAAGCTTCATTCATTTTAATTACATTCATTTGTTTTATAATTTATTTCAATTTATTTATTTCTTTCATTACTTTATTTACCATAGCATCGCAGTAGATGAGATTAAATTCAAAAATATCAGCGGCTGTATATTTATTTTCTATTTGTTTACGCAACATTAATTTGGCATGGTTGAGACACACCTTTACATTGGCCTCACTAATTTTAAGCGCTTCTGCTGTTTCTGCTACATTAAGTCCGCTTATTTCCCNNATTCAATAGGTATTTGTTCTAATGCTTTTTCAATAACATGATTTAATTCCCGGTTCACATCTTCCTTATTTGCATCAGTATGTTGGTGATTTGAAAACATGGGTATTGATTTTTCGTTTATTGTATTTGTAATCTCATTTTTAAAACTGAATTTTTTTTGTTTTTGAAATCAGTTATTCAGCATAATTTTTATAACCCATGTTTTAAAAGATGAACGGTTTTCAAATTTTGGTAAATTACTATATGCATTGATAAATGTGTCCTGCATCAGGTCCTGCGTATCATCATGGCTGTACCCGTACGACCTTCCTGTTTTGTAGAGGAACGCATTATTTCTGCGTATCAGAATTTCAAATAAAGCAACCTCTCCGCCGATAATTTTTTGTATACTTTCTATGTCAGAAAGAGTTTCAAATATTCTTACGTTATTCATTCTTTGATTTTATTTTTCTAATACCAAATTTAATTTTATTTCAAAATCATTCTATGCGAATTTGTTTTTTAAAAGGGTTTATATTTTTATGCACTTAAATGTATATCCAATTTGGGAACAAATTCATTCCTGCAAATTAAAATACCTGTCAATTTGTTTGTGGAGAAAGAATTGTTGAAATGCGGGCTAATGACAATGCCCCGATAGCCATTGTAAGGTCTCTTACTGCTACATCCAAAAAATTTCCACTGGCAAGTAAAGTAATTGCAATAAGAGCGAGCCATGCCATAACTATATATCCGCCGATAGCTGGTTTTACAAGAACAATTATTCCGGCAATAATTTCAATTACACCAACAATCATCATAAAAGTATGTGGAGAAAATGGAAGCATTGACACGATGCCCGGATGAAGATAGTTTTCCCAATGGGTAAGCAAGTCAGTGAATTTATCTATCCCTGCCACAATGGGAACTATCCCATAAGTTAGTCTAAGTACATTAAAAACTGACCTTAGTGTTTGATTTGAATTGAGTGTTTGATTTACACTAACCGTGTTCATAATATTTAGTTTTTAAATTGAGCTTTTTATTTAAAATTCTTCTTTGATAATTATTTTTTTATCTATATTTATATTGTTTAGTTGTTGTTCTATTGCTTCCATCATTGACGGCGGCCAGGATACATAAATGCATTTTATATTCTATTGTTTAATATCTCTATAGAGTGCGTGAGTGAAGGAAAGGTTACAAATAAGTTTGAAAGAAAATTATTTATGAATTTGTCTCAGTTCCTGTTGATATGGGATGGCTATGTTTGTACACAGCGTATGCGGTAGCGCTGCTACCATTTTTTATTCAGAATCCCAAAAGAACTATCCTGAACTTTGATTCGTGTCACTTGCAACAACAGCGAAAAAAACTTAGCATTACGTGTCTGCCAGCAAATCAAAGTATTCATCATCTTCATTTTTACCACCCTGCCCCTTACCCAACGTTTTATAGGTTTCTACAAATTCAATGGAGCTAATCCACTTAACCATTTTATACCCCAGTTGATTTTCTACCCGAAGCCTTAACGGAGCGCCATATATAAGGGGAAGCGGTTCATAATTCATTTCCCATGCCAGTATTGACTTGGGTTTCAGGCAGTTGTCAAGTGTATTCGTATCGTAATAAAATCCTCCGTAAAGCCCTTCGCCAAAAGAATAGAAAGCTACCGTTGTTATAGTTGAATGCGGCTTCACCAATTCCACAATTTTACTTATGGGTAAGCCTCCCCATTCTGCTATGCCCGACCAACCCTGAATACAATGATGCATCGTAATATTTTGTTCCCTGCCCAGATTTTTAAGTTCCTCCAATGATAATTCAATTGGGTTTTCAACCAGTCCGCCAATTTTAAGTTTGTAACCTTTAAAATTATTTTCCGCCAGTTTTTTCCATTCTTCTGAAGAAGGAATTTTTCCGTTAGGCCAGAAGTATGGGGAAATATCCTCCTTTTTATAATAGGGTTTAGGTTTAAATCGGTTCAAAATTATACGACATAAATTTCCATTGATAGCAGCATCAAGATGTTGTAGCGAACGTTGTTTGTTCCAGGAAAGTCAATGCGCCAGGATGCAAAAAAATATTGTTGCCACAATAATACCTATACCAATATATAGTCCTGAAAAACTGTTGGTATTATCGGTTCCCAAAACGATATGGTTCATATTTCTCACCAATCCTGTAACGGCTATTAACGCGACATGCATAATTATAAAAATTACATAAGCAAACATCACCATGAAATGGATGGAACGGGCGCTTTGACGATTACCAAATAATTTTGGATACCAGTGAAAACGATTTTCAATAGCGGTCGACATAGCCATTCCCGTTAGCATAGCGAGAGGCGCGAGGATAAATACTACACCGAAATATGAAATTTGTTGCAACGCATTAAAATGATAAAACCCATTGGGTTCTACAGGCAGATTGAATGTTGCGTAATGAACAAAAACATTCCATGAATCAGGAATGATTTTCCACGATACAGGAACGAGGCGTTTCCATTGATTGGTATAAAATAAAAGAACAATAAAAATAACTCCATTCAAAACAAAAAATGGAATCGTGAGAAAATGCCATTCCCTTGCTATGCCGATAGTATGTTTGTAATCCGGCAGTCCGGCCATGGGGCTGATATAACGGGCATCTTCTTTGGCGGTCCACGATTTATCTTTAGGAATTTTTAAAGGTGTAAAGCATATCCATTCTGTTGCCGGTGCGCAGCCATTATTCCAATACAACCGGGGATGATCTACCAAAATAGAAATCCCGCTTCTTATTATTAATACCAGGAAAAAGAAATTGACTCAATGGCTCAGGTTAAGCCATAAAGGAAACCCTGTAGGTTCTGAAGCCTTTGTTGAAGAAATAGACAAAGAAGGATCTGCGGGTAAACCTGTTAGCAAATATTGAATCCATGCAGTGGCAATTACTCCTAAAATGATTATGCCGAAAATTACCATCATGTAAGACTTGACTGCTATAAATGCACGCCTGTCAGGAGGATCGTGTACTGCCTTTTCTTCTTTGGTAAAATGAGTAAACATTTATTAGGAAGGTGGTTAATAACTTTATAAGAAAGGTAATTAATCAAAGTGGAATTAATGATTTCAATTTAAAATTTCACTTTTTCCTTCTTCACAGTGTCTTTCCAAAAGTCTTCGGTTGAGTGAGACCCGGCGAGGAAAAGAATAATTAGTTATCAAAAGAAATTAAACAGGACCGGTTATTGCTGTTTAATTTTTGGATAAAAGCTGGACTTGCAAAAAGAATACGATGAAACATACATTTAAAACCGGTAATCATGTGTCCTGGAATTCAGAAGCAGGACGTGTTTCTGGAAAGATTATAAAAATACATACAGCAGACTTTGATTATAAGGGATACACACACNNAGGATCGGCGCTTACTAAAATACAAGATTGATTTTAGCCTGATAATAATTTTCTATCTATACATAAAACAGCATTCGCTTTAAAAAACTTATAAATTAATTTTAAACGAAATTGCAAAAACATGGAAGAAAAATTTAACGAGGCGACGCAACAACGCCTTGCAACTCCCGAGAACTTTGTATAACAGACTGTCGGATATCCGGCAGCGTTGATT
>PKYU01000553.1 GCA_003132765.1 Chitinophagaceae bacterium
CCAGCACTACCCGCCAGGAATGGTTCACCTGTTGGGTAACTTGCGCTCCAGCATACACGAAGGCTACCTGGCAAATGAAAAATATAATGCTTTGTCTCAATGCTCCAATTCTTTTTGCGCAAGTTCGTGTAAAAAATATATATTTATTTTGGGAAAGAAGATCATTAAAAACAAATTGCAAATTTGCCGGCAGGTAACCTTGCTTAAAAAAAAGANNCCGGAGACGACAAAACATTGGGCCGCAATTCAATATCGACGATAGTTCCAGCCTGAAGATCTTTAATCAATTTTAAGTTGTTATCTTCATCTTTCATTTATAATATTCAGGCCACAACCATGGGCAAACCTCTTTAAATTTCCAGCCCATACGTAAAGGCATATCCTTATTGCTGTGTTTAATTTAAGGCGATAATTCAAAAATTGAAAAGTCATAAAATGAAAAATTTAATAATCGCCTGGCTTTGCTTAACTTCTTTAGCCTCATTTGGACAGACCTCAAAAGTTGAGTTTGATGGCAACAAATGGAATGCGCCATACAATCTTAACTTTCCAAAAGGTTGGGACGTTGAACGTTTTTTGATTCCCATCGAATTTGCCCCTGCAATTCCTTACAAAGGTGTTGAAGACATTAGATTTACTCCGGGTTGTNNGAATATTGGACATATGCATTTTTATGGTATTTAGACGACACTCAAAAGATTAATGCAAAAATTGTAGAAAACAATTTGAAAGCATATTACACAGGACTTGTTCGGAGAAACATTGTGCCACGTAAAATCCCGGCTGACAAGTTAGTAACTGTTAAAACAGAGATTAAAAAAGTGAAAACTGAACCGGGAGATTTGGAAACTTTTCGGGGGACAATCTATATGCTTGACTATATGGAACAAAAACCAATAATACTTAACTGTATTGTTCATATAAAATTTTGTTCGGGACAAAATAAAACTTTAATATTTAACGAAATATCTCCCAAACCATATAGCGACACTATTTGGCAAGGCCCTAATCAATTGTGGACTGCCTTTAGTTGCGGCAAAGCTGGGGAAACTAACTAAACTACACACAACATTCGATTCCCTTATAAAGCGATCCAAGGAGAGTTACTCAAGAAAGCTCAATAAAAACAATAAAGTTGTTGATCAATGGTGATACTGTTCGTCAGTGACTTTTTCCATCCAGTCAACCACTTTTCCGTCGAGGCTTTCCTGTATGGCGATGTGCATCATGGCGGTGGTTGACGTGGCACCGTGCCAATGCTTCTCACCCTGAGGAAACCAAACCACATCCCCGGGATGAATCTCTTCAACAGGAACACACTCGAGCTGCACCCAACCACAACCGGCAGTAACAATCAGTGTTTGACCCAATGGAGGGGTATGCCAGGCTGTTCTTGCGCCAGGCTCGAATGTGACACTGGCGCCGGCTACACGTGAAGGAGCACCTGCCTGGAACAAGGGATCTATACTCACCGTGCCGATAAACCAGTCGGCCGGCCTTTTACCGGAGGGCTGTGAGCCAATTCTTTTAATTTCCATATGTAATAAATTTACATAATTGAAATAATAAGATATTCACATGTCCAACAGTATGATTCTAAAGCTCAATACATCTCCGCTTATATTAAGATGCCGATTCAACCCAGGCCTAAGAATGGGCTCTATCATTATTAATTCTCAATTTTTGGAAAAATACTACTTCATTACGAAAGGGTATGTGTCGTAATGCTTGAGGGCTATTCCGGTTCCTTTTACCACACTTGTAAGCGGATCATCAGCTATGTGTACTGTTAACTTAATTTTTGCTGAAAGCCTTTTGTCTAACCCTCTGAGTAAGGCGCCCCCGCCTGTGAGGTATAGTCCACGGCGATAAATATCAGAAGCAATTTCCGGGGGTGTTGTTTCCAGGGCTTTTAAAATACCCTCTTCGATCTTAAAAATAGACCGGTCTAGTGCCTCTGCAATTTCCTCATGGCTTACCATTATTTGCTTAGGAATACCTGTTACAAGGTCTCTGCCATAAACAGCCATATCTTCGGGAGGATCGTCAATATCCTTCATGGCAGCGCCAATCTGGATTTTTATCTGCTCTGCAGTGCGCTCGCCAATGAGTAGACTATGATACCTTCGAATCGCTTCCATAATATCAGCTGTAAATTCATCCCCTGCTATTCGAATGGATTGATCACAAACTATACCGGCTAATGCGATTACTGTTATTCCAGTGGTACCACCTCCAATATCAATAATCATATTGCCTACAGGCTCTTCTACATCAATCCCGATTCCGAGAGCTGCTGCCATAGGCTCAGGGATGAGATATACTTCCTTTGCCCCGGCTTGTTCTGCACTATCTCTTACTGCCCGCTTTTCTACCTCCGTAATGCTGCTTGGGATGCAAACNNAAGGTTTTTTAGGGTAGATTTTCTTGATCATTTCACGGATCATCAGCTCTGCTGCATTAAAGTCGGCAATTACCCCGTCTCTTAGGGGACGCACAGTCCTGATGCTTTCATGGGTTTTTTCATGCATCATTAATGCATTCTTTCCCACTGCCAATACGTTCTTGGGGTTATTTCTATCTAGAGCAATTATAGATGGCTCATTTACGACCACCTCACCGTTATGAATAATTAAAATGTTGGCGGTTCCAAGATCTATAGCAATTTCCTGTGTAAAAAAATTAAAAATGCCCATTTGTTTTAGAGGTATTGATTAATTTGGATTAGCTGTAAAGATGTGTATTTTAATTTGATTTAAAATTGTAAAAATTTTATAATTTGATAACACAAGCATGTCGGGCATTTACTTATGCTCTGAAAAAGCATGGGAGCTTGCTTGCTGGTTGAGCTTAATCGGCGGTTTTAGAAAAAGATAAATATCCATAAGAATGTAAACACGAAGTTGTATTCTACAAATAATTATTGCTATATATTTGAAAGCTTAACGGGAGGATGTGAACCAATAAATGAAAGAAATTTCTTCGAAAA